>JAJQES010000271.1 GCA_021201565.1 Tannerellaceae bacterium | reverse complement strand
TAATTTATTGTTTTAAACAATATTTAATCTTCTAATTTTATCAGGTGGTATTTTACCATCTGATCTGTTCCTCATATTCTGCTGTGTTCCCACAGGCATCTTCTGCCACGAACCGAAGCGTATGGATACCCGGCGTGATCTCATTTTTAGCAGGTGTGAACGAGATGGCTCCTTTTTTTCCGTCCAGTTCAAATAAAACAAATTTACCATCAATCTCTCCCCGGTAACTTTTTAAACCGCTTAGGTTATCCGATACCCGGAAGAGAATTTCTTTATTGGCGCTCCATTTCTCTTTGTTGATGGGAGTGATAACCGGCGGACGGGTGTCCTGCCGGATGGAATAGGCACCAAAATCACGGATATCTGTATCGATCCATCCATTGCGGTAATCTCCTCCCACCCAGCTGGCCCGCCCGTTTTGCAGGCGCACAATTCCATATTGTTTTTTATTTTTCAATGTATCGGTTTGCAACCGGATGGAGAGTTGGGCCCCGGTGTGGAGTGGCACTGTTTTGTCGTGCAGAATATGGGTAGCAGCTAACCCGGTGCTGTCTTCTTTTACAGTATATTTGAAATAAATGTCGTCGTATAGGTTGTACCGGGGCAGGAAGAGGCGTATGCCTTTCGCTCCGAACTGGTTGTCGCTTTTCCAGTGGAAATAATGACGGTCTGTTGTTTCCGGAGCGGCAATTGGGTATTCTTTTCCTGTAATTGTGAAGCGGAGGACAGCCTCGTTTCCATAATCATCCGTAAGGGTATAGACCAGTTTATACTCTTTTTCTTCCTGAATGGAGATGATTCCCCGGCTAACAGCTTTTAGGAAACGCAGTTTATTACCGGGCTCAATAAAACTTTTCATAAAAAAAGAGCGGTTATCCTTCCATTCTTCGTAATCAATAAAGCTGTTCATATAGCGGCTTTCATTGAGGGCAAACCGGTCAATGTAACTTTTGAAAATAGTGTCTCCATCTACTTGTAGCAGGATGGATTTGACGCCATAAATATTCGCGGTGTTGTCCATATAGTCGTATGACTTAACCGCAACTGTAATGTCTCCCCAGGCCTCGATCTGATTGTTCAGGGAAATAGTCCCGTTTTTGTCGGTAACCGGTTTGAGTTCCAGTTTTTTGTTTTCCCGGTTGACCATTCCCCTGCCTTCTACCGGGTAGATCATGAGTCCCTGGATCTTAGGGGCACGCGTATCTTTTATGGAAGATTTATAATAGGGGATAGGATCTAATACCTCTTCGGTTTCTGTATCCCGGACTTCAAAATGGAGATGCGGGCCTCCTGAACTACCGGTATTTCCGGCATAGGCTATCAGGTCTCCTTTTTGGACCGGAAAAAGGTTTTCGTCCGGATAGAGGTTCACCTGAAAAGATTCAGCTTCATATTGTTGTTCCCTTACATACGCGGCAATGGCCGGGCTGTATTTTTGGATATGGCCGTACACTGTTGTTAGCCCGTTGGGATGGGTCAGATAGAGAGCATGTCCATATCCGAACGGACCAACAGATATGCGGGAAACATATCCCTCTTCTACCGCATAGATGGGTTTCCCTTCTACTCCCTGTGTCTTGAAATCAATCCCGGCATGAAAATGGTTGTTTCGTAGCTCTCCGAAGTTCCCGCTCAGCAGAATGGGGAAGTTAAACGGATTGCGAAACTCCTGGGCAGAACCGGGAATAACATACAGAAGGGTCATCAGGTAAATGACCGGGGAAATATAGAAGCGCATATTTTATATCATTATTAATCAATAATACATTTCCGGAAACCGGATTGTTGAGAACCTTAGGTGTTATTTTTTATCCGGGTCAGTGTTTTCCTCCGGCAAAGATAACAAAAAGTCAGCAATAAGGGGCAGGTGATCACTGTAGCCTCCTTCGTATGTAAAGCCATAATAGGTACGCCTGGGACGGACTCCGCGCCAGGTCTTATCGGGAGTAAGTAAAAAAGGAGGACTAAAGATACGGACACTTTGTGGTTGTAACCGGAGAGAGGAGGAGGGGTGTAGTAAAGAACTGCTAACTACTATATGATCTAACTGACTCCATTCCCCCTGGTATTTATGGGTTCCGGTGATGCTTTTATCAGTGGAATGCAGTGGCATATTGTGAAGGTCTCCGTCAGGAGGAGCTAAGATTTTCCGGATACTCCGGTTGGTGGGCGTGTCATTCAGATCACCCATGATCAGGATGTAGGGAGATTGGCGGATGTGTATTACCGAGTCGGTGAGGGTTTTCAGGAGTTGCGCGGCATAGAGCCGGGCGTTTTCACTTTCTGTTTCGCCGCCGTAACGGGAAGGAAAATGAGCCAGAAAAATATCCAGGGTGTCACCGGTGATCACTTTTCCCCAGACATGCAGGATATCCCGTGTTTGTCTCTTGCCGGCAGGTGGGACCACAGGAATACTGTTCATGCCGGTTTTACCGAATGTATGTTGCTGGTAAAGGAACGCGATCCGTATTCCGCGGTTATCATTGCTATGGGCTATACAATATTTGTATTGTTGCTGCCGCAAAGGTGTCCGGTGTAACAGGTCTTTGAGTACGGCTTCATTTTCTATTTCACATAAACCTACTACGGCAGGTGTTTCCCATTCACCTGCGGCATTGATCACTTTGCTGATTTGCTGGAGTTTGTGGTAATATCTTCCGGGTGTCCAGTACCGGTTGCCGGAAGGTGTAAATTCCTGGTCCTGTGTATAAGGATCATCCAGCGTATCAAACAGGTTCTCTACATTATACCACATCGCCCGGAAGGAGTATTGGGAGTAACTTAAACCGGGGAGGAATAACAGGAGAAATAAAAGGCAGAGGTTGGATTTATTCATCAGATTTCTCCTTTTTCCTTTTGACCGTATGTTTGAATTTAAGAACAGCCAGGTTTAACTCAATGGTTGTTTCCGAATCGGTCACATTGGGCTCTTCATCCAACAGGTCAGTAATCAGTTCACTACTTTTTTGCAGGAGGGTCTTTTGCTCTTTTTCATCCTGTGTTTGGGTTAATTCTGAAATGGTATGCGTTAATTCCCTGATTTTAGTGAAGGTTTCAATGATCGCAATTGTAGTTTGGGTGGCCATTGGGCTTTTCAGAATAGTCGCCAGCATATACAATCCCCGTTCAGTAAAGGCTTTGGGAAGAACACGGATTTTAGATGTATTTGCGGTCGAAATTTTCGACCGCAAACCCTGCAACTCTTTGTGTTTCAATTCAAAAACGTATCCTGTTGGAAACTTCTCAGGATTGTTTTTTACTGCTTCGTTGATTCGTTTTGTTTCTACTCCATAGAGGAAAGCCACATCGCTATCCAAAATCACTTTCTTGTTTCGTATCAGGATAATTCTGTTTTCAACTTCCTGAAAGTTAAAGGTTGGTTTCATAAGATTTAATGGTTAAATTAGGAATTATGCAGGCACAGATACCAGCCCGGAATCTGTGCCTGAATAAAATTATCAATTATTTCGCCGGAATACTTTTCAATAGTTCCAACAGGTGTTCCCACCATAAACCGACCGTGTCTATTTTGATCCGTTCGTTGGGTGAGTGTACATCCCGTAGTGTAGGACCGAAAGAGATCATATCCAGGTAGGGGTATTTTTCAAGGAAAAGCCCGCATTCCAGTCCGGCATGAATGGCCATGATTTTAGCCTCTTTGTGAAACAGGTTTTTATAGGATTCCTGGGCTACTTTCAATATGTTAGAATCCGGATTGGGAGCCCATCCCGGATATCCATCGCCCTGGGTCACCATTGCTCCGGCCAGTTCAAATACGGCAGCTACCTGGTTTGCTATTTCTATTTTACGGGATTCAATAGAACTGCGCTGGCTGGTTCCCACCACAACCCGGTCTTCGCCTTTCATCTTTACGGAGGCCAGATTGGTAGACGTTTCAACCAGGTCTTCGATATCGTGGCTCATCCCTATGACTCCGTGCGGACAAGCCTGTAACGCATCAATCAGTTTCTCCGCCGTAATGGTGTCAATCCGTTTCGCAGGACGGTCAACCGATTCCATTCCGATCTGCACATCCGGGTCAATCCGTTTCAGTTCATTTTCCACTTCTGCGGCAAAGATGTTCAGGTTGGCACGTACCTGTTCTTTATCTTTAGGATAGACTCCGATAATGCAATGTGATTCGCGTGGAATCGCATTGTGCAGGTTTCCACCGTCAATCGAACAAAGAGCAAAATCATACTCTTTCTTCATCAGATAAAGGAAACGGGCCAGTATTTTATTGGCATTTCCCAAACCTTTGTGGATTTCACCTCCTGAATGTCCGCCATTCAATCCTTTGACATCTATCCGCAAATAGACCAATGTCGGGTCTGTATTGCAGGGTTCATAGGCAAATTCAGCAACCGTGCCTTTGCCTCCGGCGCATCCCATAAAGATTTCGCCTTCGTCCTCACTATCCAGGTTCAGCAGGATCTCCCCGGTCATGAATCCTTTTTCCAGGGCCTGCGCTCCCGTCAGTCCCGTTTCTTCATCTACAGTGAACAGACATTCGATGGGACCATGCTCAATGTCATCCGATGCCAGCAACGCCAGTTCAGCCGCCATACCAATTCCATTATCCGCACCCAATGTTGTCCCGTTTGCTTTCAACCATTCACCGTCTACAATAGTCTCAATCGGATCATTCTCAAAGTCGTGAACCGTATCGTTATTTTTTTCACAGACCATATCCATGTGGGATTGCAGAATGACTGTCGGACGGTTTTCATAGCCCGGAGTGGCCGGTTTGGAGATCAGAATATTGCCTGCCGCATCCTTTTTAATGGGCAGATTGTACTTTTGAGCAAAAGCTTCCAGATAAGCAATGATTTTCCCTTCTTTTTTGGAAGGTCTTGGCACTTGTGTCACTTCATGGAAAAATTTCCATACGATTTCAGGTTTTAAATCTGTAATTTTCATAATGTTATATTGTATTATGGATGTTGTTTCAACGTTAATAAAAACGCAAATTACCCATTCTTCTCTGAAAAAATGTAGAATATTCTGTCAAAATGATACTATGTAATCACTTAAACTCTTATATTTGCGTCCACAAATATAAAAGAAAATGCTTACAACACTATTGATAACAGTTATTATTCTTGTTGTTTGTGTCGCTTTACTCGCTGTCAAAATCCTTATTAAGAAGGATGGAAGATTTCCGGATTTGCATGTGGGAGGAAACAGAGCACTGGTAGCGAGAGGGATCACCTGTGCCAGAACGCAGGATCGTGAGCGTCTGAAACATAAATCACTGGCAGAACGTCTGAAAGAAATAGAAGTATAATATATAAGAGATTTTAAAGAAAACTTTATGAAGAACATTAACTACGTGATCAACGGTGTACTGGGTGTGGCAGTGATTATACTGTTTATTTTACACTTTACAAATAAAAAAGATACACAAGCAACCAGGACAACCTTTGCGGCAACAGGTGAGGAAGTAGTGGGTGGACAGCTCCCGATAGCTTATGTTAATATGGACTCTCTCCTTATGAACTATAACTATTATAAGGACCTGAACGAAGTATTAATGCGGAAGGAAGAGAACTACCGGGCGAATATCGGTCAGAGAGCCAACTCATTGCGGAATGAGATGAATGACTTCCAGCGGAAACTCGATAACAATGCTTTCCTGACCCGTGAACGTGCAGAACAGGAACATGAACGCCTGATGAAAAAACAGGAAGAATTGCAGAACCTGGAAGCACAGTACACACAGGAGTTAATGATCGAACAGCAGAAGTTGATAGAGCAACTGCGGGATTCACTGGTGTCACAGCTGAATATTTATAACCTGGACAAAGGTTACCAGGTGATTTTCAGTAATAACATGGGAGATAATATCATTATTGCTGAGAAAGTATATGACATCACCGGTGAAGTGACAGAACATTTGAATAAAAATTATTCTCCTTCAGCAAAATAAATAACAAACTAACTTTATAGATAAGCCGGATTCGTATGAGTCCGGTTTTTTTGTTTTAATCCGGAAGAAAAAGTATATTTGTTTCCAAAACCGTTTTATTTAACTAATCTAAATTATACCATTATGTTACAGGAATTCTTTTCTACTTACTACCTGGTTATCTTTGTCGGGGTAGTCATCATTATTCTATTTGTATTGAACCTTATCCACAGACGCCAGCAAATAGCTTATGAAGAAGCTACGGATGGATATTACCACTACAAATTCCGGTTGAACAAAAAATCACAGTTAACTCCTGAGCAATACAAACGGATCAGTGTAGGAGCTGTCTACAGCCAGCAACAAACGGCTTTTCTGAATTCATTGGAAACCGGTCTGGAGGAAGACAAAGTAATGAATATCGTAAATAATTGGTGGGGATTAACGAATGCGGAGGAGGCGATTGCGAAACTGGAGTATCTGGATAAAAAAGGATTTGCCTACTATTTCCCGTCAGCCTACAAGGCATTTCTTACAGAGGATGAAGAACAGAAAAGACAGATCCTTCTGGACGGTCTGGCTACTAACAAGCCCTTATCGGAGGAAGAGCAGGAGATGTTGGAAGAAGATCTGGAGAAGGCGTACAACCAACAGGAAAATCTGGCTGATACCTATGAAGAACTCCTGGAAGATAAGGTGATCCGGAATAAAGAGGATATTCCCCGCTACGGAGTCACCGGTTGGGACTGCGGACGGTTGAATTTCCTGGCCCGTTTGTGTTATGATGCGGGTTATATCTCAGAACAACAGGCGTGGGTATATATAGATAAAGCTTATTTTCTGGCAAAGAAGACGTTTACAGGCTGGGAGGATTTTGGAAAGAGTTATGTGATCGGGCGTGCTATGTGGGGAGGCGAAGGGAGTGAAAATAGCGGCATCGCTGATATTGCCAGCCATTTGTGTAGTGATCCGGAAAGCCCCTGGGTCCAAATGCCTTTGTAATTTATCTTATCATATAAATAAAAACAGAGGCTGTCTCAAAAACAGATCGTTTCCCGCGAAAGCGGGAATCGCATTAGAACTCACGGTAATTATACTTATTAAATAGTACAGAACGTTTGTTCCGGTGCGGTCCCGGACCAGGTCCGGGAACAAGTTCATTTTTTAAGACAGCCTCTGTTGTATCTTTTTCCGAAGATCCTTACAAACCTTTTCCGTGGCAGGCTTTGTATTTCTTGCCGCTACCACAGGGACAGGGCTCATTACGGCCTACTCTTTTCTCAGCAATGATCGGAGCTGTTTTTTGAGGGGGAGCCGTTTGTCCGTCCGGAATACGGTTACCGGTAATATCCGTTTTTTCGGTCCGGTATTTGCTCATATCCTGGCGGCGCTCCTGGGCAGCCCGCTGAACAGCTACGCGGCGTTCCGCGTCGGGCCCTTCTTCCCGTACCGGGATCTGGCCACGCATCAGTATGGAAGCTGATTTCCGGTTCATGGTTTCCACCATGTTCTTGAAGAGTGTGTAAGATTCCAGTTTATAGATCAATAACGGATCTTTGTTTTCGTAGCTTGCATTTTGCACCGAATGCCTCAGGTCATCCATTTCGCGGAGGTGTTCTTTCCAGGATTCATCAATTGTATGGAGGATGATAGACTTCTGGAAACCTTTCGCGATTGCTTTGCTTTCTGTTTCATACGCCTCTTTCAGGTTGCACGAAATATTGTACATCCGTTGTCCGTCTGTAACCGGGATCAGGATGTTTTCATACATGGCTCCCTGGTTTTCATACACCTGTTTAATGACCGGATTGGCTACCTGTACCAAACGGTCCATGCGGCGTTTGAAGGTATCCAGTACCACATCAAACAGGGTGTCAATGAGCTCATTTTGTTTTTTCTCTTTCAGCTCTTCTTCGGTAAACGGACTTTCGATCGCAAAGGTCCGGAACAGTTCCAGTGTGAATCCTTCGTAGTCGGCCAGCTCTCTGCTGTATTGCTCGATAAGTGCCGTTACATTGTCATACAACGTATTCAGTACATCTAATCCGATCCGTTCTCCCATCAGGGCGTGACGGCGGCGGGTGTAGATAACCGTACGTTGTGAGTTCATCACATCATCATATTCCAGCAACCGTTTACGGATACCGAAGTTGTTTTCTTCAACTTTCTTCTGTGCCCGTTCTACAGATTTGCTTAACATATTGTGCTCCAGTACGTCGCCTTCCTGGAATCCCAGACGGTCCATAAGACCTGCAATCTTCTCTGTGGCGAACAAACGCATCAGGTCATCTTCCAGTGAGACGAAGAAGATAGACGACCCCGGGTCTCCCTGGCGTCCCGCACGACCCCGTAACTGGCGGTCTACACGGCGGCTTTCATGACGTTCAGTACCGATAATAGCCAAACCACCTGCCGCTTTTACTTCGGGTGATAGTTTGATGTCCGTACCACGACCGGCCATGTTGGTTGCGATCGTCACCATGCCTGTCTGTCCGGCCTGTGCCACAATATCCGCTTCCCGCTGGTGGAGTTTCGCATTCAATACGTTATGAGGAATCTTACGCAAGGTAAGCATCCGGCTTAATAATTCGGAAATTTCTACAGAGGTAGTACCAACCAGCACCGGACGTCCCACAGCTACCAGGTCACTGATTTCCTGGATGACTGCGTTGTATTTTTCCCGTTTGGTTTTATAGATACGGTCATTCATATCCGCCCGGGCAATTGGGCGATTGGTCGGAATAACTACCACATCCAGTT
The DNA here is from genome assembly GCA_021201565.1 of Tannerellaceae bacterium. Classification (GTDB taxonomy): domain Bacteria; phylum Bacteroidota; class Bacteroidia; order Bacteroidales; family Tannerellaceae; genus UBA4116. Next base: position 10,291 of record JAJQES010000271.1, on the reverse strand, counting down.
TATAGATGTCCCATAATTCACCAGCTTCCGTTTCTGCCGTACCTGTCATACCCGCCAGTTTGTGATACATACGGAAATAGTTTTGCAGGGTAATGGTAGCAAATGTCTGGGTCGCAGCTTCCACTTTTACCCGTTCCTTCGCTTCAATCGCCTGGTGCAATCCGTCTGAATAACGGCGTCCGTCCATGATACGGCCGGTTTGTTCATCTACGATCATTACTTTGTTATCCATGACAACATATTCATCGTCTTTTTCAAACAAAGTGTAAGCTTTCAGCAATTGGTTGACAGTGTGTACACGTTCGCTTTTTACAGAGTAGTTGGCCAGCATTTCATCTTTTTTGGCCTGTTTGTCTTCGGCTGAAAGTCCCAGGTTTTCCAATTCTGCCAGTTCGGATGCGATGTCAGGCAGTACGAAAAACTGTGGGTCATCGGTATGTCCGGTCATCAGGTCAATCCCTTTATCGGTCAGTTCAATGCTGTTATGTTTTTCGTCAATAACGAAATAGAGCTCATCCGTTGCCAGGTGCATATTCCGCATATTATCGGCCATGTAACTCTCCTCAGTTTTCAACATCTGGCTTCTGATACCCGGTTCACTCAGGAATTTGATAAGCGCTTTGTTCTTCGGATTCCCTTTATAGGAGCGGAAGAGCATCAGGGTACCTTCTTCCACCTCTTTTGGGTCCTCACTGTTCATTTTGGCTTTTGCTTCAGTCAGTAGTTTTGTGGTCAGGTTTTTCTGCGCATTCACTACGACCTCTACATTCGGGCGGAACTGTTCAAACAGTTGGTCTTCGCCTTTGGCAATAGGACCGGAGATGATCAACGGGGTACGGGCATCGTCAATCAATACGGAGTCCACCTCATCAACAATGGCATAATTGTGCTTACGCTGTACCAGGTCATTCGGACTGATCGCCATATTGTCACGCAGGTAGTCAAAACCGAATTCATTGTTCGTCCCGAACGTAATATCCGCGTTGTATGCTTTGCGGCGGGCATCTGAGTTGGGCTGGTGTTTGTCAATACAATCCACTGACAACCCGTGGAACATATAGATCGGACCCATCCACTCCGAGTCACGTTTGGACAGGTAATCGTTGACGGTTACTACGTGTACCCCGTTACGGGTAAGGGCGTTCAGGAATACCGGCAGGGTTGCTACCAATGTTTTCCCTTCCCCGGTCGCCATTTCTGCAATTTTTCCTTTATGCAACACTACACCACCGATCAGCTGTACATCGTAGTGGATCATGTCCCACTTGATTTCATTTCCTCCGGCAAGCCAGTGGTTGTGGTAAATGGCTTTTTCGCCGTCAATATCCACGAAGTCGTGTTTGGTCGCCAGTTCTTTATCGAACTCATTGGCTGTTACAACGATTTCATCATATTGAGTAAACCGGCGGGCCGTATCTTTTACGATGGAAAACACTTCCGGCAGGCATTCGTCCAACACCACTTCCAGTTTGTCCATGATGTTTTTTTCGATTTTATCTACTTCTGCCCAGATCGCTTCTCTTTCTTCCAGCTCTTTGTCGTCGATGCCGGACCGCAATTCTTCTACGCGGGCCCGTTCCGGCGCCACATACTCCTGGATACGTTGTTTGATTTCATCTGTTTTAGCACGCAACTCATCATTCGTGAGTCTTTCAATGGAAGGATAGACCGCCTGAATCTTTTTTACATAAGGGGTAATCTCCTTCAAATCTTTTTGTGACTTATTTCCGAATAGTTTGGATATAAATTCATTAAATCCCATGATATATGTATTTTATTAATTTCTTTATTAGCCCCCTCAACTCCCCAAAGGGGAGCTTTTCTGTGTTGAACTCCTCCCTCCGGGGGAGGCGGGGAGGGGCTTTTACTTTTGAACTCCTATTTCCGGTAACGGAAGGCTTTGGGTGGCATTCGGTGGCCGGATCCTCAGGATGTAGGTAATAGAGGGAGCTACTTCGGTTGCTTTTACTTCTCTGTAAATATGTTGTGGTTTGAGTCCGTTCCCCATAAATACAAGGGGAGTCAGGACTGCATTGTGCCGTACCAGCCTGGACTTCTCACGTGGATTATCCCAGTTCACTTTCCAGCCGGGTTGTAGTTCAATGATTAGGTCCCCCCGGTCCAGGTGGTGCGTGTTGGCCCGTAAGTTAGCCGTTCCTTCGTTCCAGTTTCCGGTACGAAGGGCATATTCCGTTGTTACATGTTGTACTCCGCTGAACTGGCCTACAAACTCAGCCGCTTTATTCTGGATCTCCTCCAGGTCCATCTTTTCATCATCGATAAGTTTGCGGTCCAGATAGATCTGTTCGTTATAATAGCCTTTTACCCAGTTTTTCTGTCCGTACAGGGCCATCAGGTACATATTCAATAAGGCTTCACACCGTTTGGGATGGAATTCACCCCGGTTCAGCATCCAGCCGTCCGCATACTCTTCAATGCTTTGATAGTAACCGCTTCCAGTGAATACGATCAACGTGTTTTTAAGCCCGATCTTTTTATCAATGGCATTCAGGAGTTCGGCCAGATCCTGGTCTAACTGGTAATAAAGGTCCTGGATTTCCCGGGTGTATTCTTTATCCATCAGCGGCAGAAAGTTCCCGCCATAATAGGTAACGGATAACATATCCGGACAGCTGCGGGTCCCGAATGCACCGTATTCGATAAATTGAAGGGCCAGCCGGTTGATCTCTTTATTAATAAACGGGGATGTTTTTAATTTAGGGAAACAATCAACTGTACGTTCATTAAATGTATATTTGAATGGAAGTTCATCCAGGACATACGGGAACGCATCGTATTTCTCTAATGGCAAGGCTGGTGACCAGACCATCTGGTCCAGCCGGGCGGAGAGTGATTCCGGGCCGTTGTTGTAGCGGTCCACATACCACGGTAGTCCTTTATAGAAGGTCGTGGTAGCCCATTTCCCGTTCAGGTTATCCATCCAGAACGCTCCGTTCCCGGCATGTCCGGCTGAGATGATAGCACTTTCTGCATCCGGGGCTATGGCATAAATATCGCTTCTCCCTTTGGACGCAATTTTAAGTTCGTCGCCCACTGTGGAGGCCATCAGGTTTTTCGGAGAGTAATTCTCTTTGGTATAGTTCCCGATATAGTCCGGATCATACAGAATAGATACTTCCTGCCGTTTATTGAAATCGTATTTTTTATTGCCGGTAATTCCGTTCAGGTTTGGATTACTTCCTGTATAAAGAGTCGCAAAGGCGCTGGCCTGGTCAATGTTGGAAAACTCAAACCGGATGTTGCTATACACAACCCCATTATTGAAGATCCGTTTGAATCCACCTTCGCCAAAAGTATTATAAAAGTAATCTATATAATCACCTCTCAGCTGGTCGACCGTTATACACACGACGAGTTTGGGCACCTGTTCCTGTGCTCCGATGTGGGTCACAGCCAGAATTGCGATCAGCGATGTCAGGATTCGTCTCATGCTTTTTTATTTGTTTCTGTATACGCACATTCCTGATCTCAACCAAAGGATGCCGATCAACGGAATAAAGGCTGCATTCAGGTGCTGTGGAATGAATATCCACCCCGGCAGCAGGAGCGTAAGCGCGACAAAGTTAATAAAATGATAGTAAAATGCCGCTTTTCCCCACTTTTTTACTACCGAAAGGATGGCTCCACCCAATTGAACCGGATTCAACCATACTAAAGACCAGTTAGGCCAGGTGCATGGATGCTCTGAAACGAAGGCTAAGAAAAAGAGGATACATCCGGCCAGTCCGGCTACCAGAAACAGACAGAAATCCAGCCACCGGTAGTAGGTCTTTTTCTTCCATTCCAGGTAGGTGAGGAAGGCGATTCCTATAAATAACAACCAAAAACACAGAAGGGGTGTAAAAATGTCCGGTTTTTCTTCCTGTGGCGAAATATCTCCTGTCAGCACACGGGTGGAAACTACTAAAGGCCGTCCCGTGCCATCCGGCGAAACAATTTCAGCCGAAGCGAAGGCTTCCATCAGGTATTCCGGCAGAAACATCTCTTCGTGTTGAGTCGCTATCCGGTCGGTCGGGCTTCCCAGTGCCAGGTCACACCCAAAAGTTTGCCAGGGATGGTTCCGGGTGCAATAGTTGATCATTTCCCGGAAGGTTTTGGGAGTATAGGGATGGTTGTATTGAATGGTCCCTTCCACATATTGTTCAACAATCGCTACGGGACGGGTAGAGCAGTTGTCGTAAAAGAAGTTGTAACGGTAGACCCGGTTCTCCGGTTTCGCGTTTTCGGCAAGTGCCTCAAAGATCTGTTGCTTTTCTGCCCGGTTCAGGTTTAACACCTGTTCGGTTACGCTACTCCCCTGCAATTCGTAGCCTGCCGCATATCCCCTGAACGGCTGGCGTGCAAGCATGTAATCGGTTTCTCCTTTCGCAAACCGGTAGATAAAATTTGACTTTGAAAAGTCAAAGATCCCATAATTGAATACCACATCCAACTCATTCTCCGGGTCGGTTACCCGGATGGCAGTATGTCCGTAAACAGTAAAGACGGCTGCGTCATAAGGTGAACTGGTCAGAATACTGATCTTTGCCTGGTCACTAAGTGAAAATTGTGCCTGTAAAGAGGGCAGAAGAAAGGGTAGGAAAAGGAGAATGATATATTTTTTCATCTGTTTTACTACATGAACAATTAAACAAAGGTAAGATTATAAATTGACAATTGATAATTGACCATTGACAATAATGGGGATGTTTGAGTTTTTTAATGGATTTGCTTTTTGCAGGTAGGCGTTTGGTGACCGTAGGGCCTGGGGGTAATTTATTATCCCCAGGCCTTGAGGAGTTATCCCCAGGGGATAGTTTCCGGGCACACAGGAGTTGTAAAAGTATATTGTGTGGTTTTTTCCTGTTTTTATCAGGATTATTAATACAATCACAGATATTTTATAATGGTATATAGTAGATAGCTCTTTAGGATTCGGGGAAGATTTTGTATCTTTGTACTTTAAGATAAAGGAGATCAATGAACCAAAAATATCCTTCCGTATTACTGGAAAATGCTGTTAATGAACTTTCTTCTCTACCCGGAATCGGACGCAAAACAGCTTTGCGGCTGGCGCTTTATATGCTCCGGCGCGACCAGGGATATACGGAAAATTTTGCTTCTTCGCTGTTATCCCTCCGGCGGGATGTGAAGTATTGCCGGGTGTGTCATAATATTTGTGATTATGAGATATGCTCAATCTGCGCGGATCCGAACCGGGACGCTTCGACTGTGTGTGTAGTGGAAAATATCAAGGAGGTGATGGCGATTGAAAATACAGGCCAGTTCCGGGGTGTATACCATGTATTGGGAGGAATCATTTCGCCCATGGATGGGATTGGACCCGGTGATCTGGAGATTGATAGTCTGATACAGCGTGTGGCCAATGAGGAGGTGAAAGAGGTGATTCTGGCGTTAAGTACCACTATGGAGGGCGATACGACTAACTTTTTTATTTACCGGAAACTTTCTCCTTATGATGTCCGTATCTCTGTCATTGCCCGTGGCGTTTCTATCGGGGATGAGATTGAGTATGCCGACGAGATCACTCTGGGACGGTCTATTGTGAACCGTACCAGTTTTAATGATTCGATAAAGATTTAATAACCCTTATATATGAACGGTATAAAATTATCTGTTCTTCTTTATAATACGATGCCGGACGGACGTCCGGACGGAACGATGGAGGCGTTACAGGCGGCGACAGCCGGACTGGATGCTGAGATTTCTATTGTCAATAACCTGCCGGAACAGGAAGCCGGGCAGGTGGCAGCGACCCAGGGGGAGTATGTCCTGTGTATGGATAGCCGTATTATCGTTGGAGAGGATACCTTGCGGACGCTTTGTTGTTTTCTGGATGATCATCCGGAAGCTGGTGTGGTGGGTGTGAAATTACTGGATGGACATGGAGCCTATTTGCCGGAGAGCCGGCAAACTTTTCCTACCGGTTGGGGGCGTTTCCTGCGTAAAGCGGGGATTGGCCGGTTAACGGGTACGCCGGTTGCCGGTAGTGCGCCGGAAGAGATCACCGTGTGTGACATTCCATCTCCTTCTTTTCGTATGTTCCGGCGGGACAACTGGGAGAAAGCACAGGAAGCACCTTCTCAATATGAGGCCGCTATTCCGCCGGTACGATTGGCAGATCAGATGAAGCAGCAGGGCTTTGTGAATTATTATTTGCCGGAACGGGTCCTTTTCATGAAAGAGGAGCAACGGACGTATAAACAGAAACAATGCCGTTTGTTGATCATGGGATATGCTAAAGAGTTTGAAACGGTGAAGCAGCTGGCTGTTAGCCGCCTGCCGGATGCAGAGTATGTTAATCTGTGGGACCTGGGTGAGGAGCGGGTGATGGATGCCATTTGCCGCAAGAATAAGATGAAGAATTTCACAGATATTATTTTCAGCTATCCGGATGTCCGGACGGAGCAGATCCTGCTGTTTATGGACCGTATGCCGGAGAAAAAGATTTCTTACCATATCTATTCATTTAAAGAAAAAAGACTTATTTCAGCCGTTCGTTAATATGGAACTATTGGAAAATCCACATATCCGCCTGCGGGCGCTTGAACCGGAAGATCTGGAATTCCTGTATACCTGGGAAAATGATACCCGGATGTGGCGTAATGGGGATACGGTTTCTCCTTATTCCCGGTATGCTCTGAAACAATATATTGCCGAGTCTCACCGCGGGGTGTATGAACTTAAACAACTCCGGCTGATGATCGTGGAGAAAGCCGGTGGCCGGACGGTAGGGATGATTGACCTTTATGAAGTGGATTTTCATCATCAGCGCGCAGGAGTGGGAATTTTGATTGCGGATGCGGCGCGCCGCCAGGGAATGGCTACCCAGGCATTGGAATTGATGACAGACTATGCCTTCCGGTTTTTAAAGCTACATCAGTTGTATGCTTATATCGGCCAGACCAATATCGCCAGCCAGACTCTTTTTGTCCGTTGTGGGTTTGTGCAATCCGCTTTGTTGAAAGACTGGATTGTGACGGCTGACGGGTATGAAGATGTAGGGGTCTATCAATTAAGAAAGTAAGAAGCAAAAGGTTTACTTCTTACTTTCGGATAAGCTTCTGGTTAAAAACTATACCCTTTCTCTGTTGCGAATGTCAGGATGGAGTTAGTAATTGCCTGTCCAAGGTCATCGCCTTCTTCTTTCTCCATGATTTGTTGGATATACTCCTGCCGTTGTTGGTCTAACCTGGCAATTTCTGCCTGAATCTGTTTTCTCTCATTTTCTTTTTGTTGTATATATGCTTTTAGTTCTGCCTGCGATTTGTTTTTTAGTCCGGCCGGCAGGTCTTCTTTTTTGATTTTATCCAGTGCCTTTTCGTCTTCTTTTACCAGGTCCACCAAATCCCATACCTGGTTTTGGTAAATCGATTTTGATTTGCTGACAGACCGTTCCACCTGTATAGAGGCAGATACCAAACGATTTTTGTAACAGCCTTTTCGGAATATTCCCTCCGGGCATTAAACCAGAGTGCCGCCTATTATCTGTTGAAACCGGTCAGTATTGAGGAATTGATCGTGGCAGTCAATAAGGTACACCAACAGTTACAAAAGGAGGAGTTCTTCAACCGCAACCGGATCCTGGTCGATAATTTCCGGGAGCCTGATCCGTTGAACCAGCGGGTCATCCTACCTACCTTGGAAGGGTTTGAGGTGGTGAAGATGGAGGAGATCATCCGTTTGCAGGGAAACGGAAATTTTACGGATATCTACCTGGCCGGTAAGCAGAAGAAAATGGTATGCCGTTTCCTGAAACATTTTGCGGAGATCCTGCCCTATCCTTTTGTGCGCGTCCATAAATCCCATATTATCAATACTCACCGTGTTATCTCCTACCACAAAGGTTCCGGGGGATATGTCGTATTGGATGACGGGACGGAAATTGAAATCTCGTCCTCTTATAAGGAGGATTTTTTGGCTCTGTTTAAGTAGCAGCGGAGAAGAAAGGGCAGAAAAAGACCCTTATTCCTCTTACTGGAACCCTTTCATGGTTCACGGGTGGGAAGCTACTTCTATCCCAGGGTAGCGCTTCGCTGAACCCCGGGCTATTGCTGGTCTCCTTTCAGGAGACTCTCCCATTGGTTTACGGAGTACACGGTAGTAGTATTAATATAAACTGTGTAATCTGTAAACCTGGTCTTGGTCGGCGGGGATCTCCTGATCCCCGCCTGTTGAATGTCAGGATCTGTGATCCGAAACTCCTCCATCCCTGAGCTTGTAAAAAAACAGTTCGTATAACGGATCACAGATCCTAATACTCATTTGTCGGGGATCGGGAGATCCCCTCCGGCCAGGAAGTCTTCATCTCCAATACCTTTTTCATTTGATATTCTCCATTCTTTATTTCACAACGACCTGGCTGCCTTCGGTGTTGGCACGGACGAGGTGGTCGTACATGGCTTCGCACCAGACGGGGGGCAGGTAGAAGGTACCGGAATAGACGGCACAGAGGTTGATTTTGATGGTTACCTCTTTGCCGGGCCCCAGCAGGTCTATGTAGCTATAGACCCGGTCATCCCGGAAGTCCTGGTAATTGACGCCGGACGGATTACCGGAATTATCCTCCTCATTCAGGAAGCGGGTGTTCAGTATTTCCCATCCGGCCGGGAATATCTGGGTCAGTACGAGATGTTTCAGGGACTGGGTCGTTGGGTTTTTCACCGTTACCATAGCCGTGAAGTTTGTACCGGATTCCAGTTCCTTTACATCCAACTCCTTATTCTGTATGTCCGTAAACCAGGTCTCAATCTTTACATCGTTGGAGTAATCCTCTTCGGTTCCCTGCACGGGGACACCTTCTGTGATCACCTGTACAAACAGGATCCCTTTTCCTTCATTTTTCACTTCTACCGGGATGTTACTTTTACCATACTGAATTAATGGGGCAGACCAGATGGATTTGGTAGAGTTGATTTTGTCTTTCTTTCCGTCCACGTTGTAACTAAACTGCATGGATTCATCCACACTGTGCCGGTTCATATAAGAGGTTACTGCCAGCAAACAGTAGGCGGTAGTCTGGGTGCTATACCAGTCTCCGGCAGATAGCTTCTGAGACAACTCTTTAACCACTTCCGATGCTTCGCGGGTCTTTTTCAACAGGACAAGGGTTTGCAGCTGGATGGCTTTATCCCGCAGGTTACTGCCGAAGGTACGGTCATACACATCGTATCCATTATCTACCGGAGTCGTTTGGGAGACCAGGCTGTTGCCCACATCTTCCCGTCCGATCAGTGCGTATGCGCCGGCCAGTAACCATTGAGCTACAGGGGCTATGTGGGTCTGTTCTTTCATACGGTTCATGGCACCGACTTCCGGCTGGCGGGCCAGGGCCAGCAGGTAGAGGCGGTAGGCCTGGGTCATCTCTTCGGAGCGTGACTCGTTGTTTTTGATGCTTTTCCAGTTACGGGCCGACCGTTTCAGGTCATTCAGGGCCGCCTTTTTCATATTATCGGGAACCAGGAATCCTTTTGCTTCTGCTTCCAACAGGAAGTGAGTAGCATAGGTCGTTGCCCATCCATAACTGGTAGAACCACCCGGCCAGTAGGAGAAGGCTCCGGAAGGCATCTGGTAGGAACGCATCCGCCGGATCACCTCTTTTACGGCTCCTTCCGTAACACGTTCCTGTTCTGCCGTGAGGGTTGCCACCTGTTTGAGATAGAGTTGCGGGAAGCCTTTGGATGTGATCTGTTCAATACATCCGTGCGGATAACCGATCAGGTAATTCAGGCGTTCCCCCAGATTAAGAGGCGGCACATCAGAAACTTCCAGGATCAGGCTGTTGGTACCTTCTTCTCCTGGCATATTTATGGTTTCTTTCCAACTCTTTCCGGGTTCCAGTGTCGCCGGGGTGACTTTGGTTTGCGGACGGCGGACGCTGCGGATTTCTATATCGGTTTCATAGATTGTTTTTTCTCCTTTGCCTGTGGCTGTCAGGGTTACTTTCCCCGCACCCGGCCTGTTTTTTACCCGGATCCGGAAAATACTTTGTATATCTCCTACATCGGTGAAATTAATGTCCCGGCTTTTGGGACCTACAATCTCCATGTTGTCGGAACAGGAAATGCTGACGGTTACTTTACCTACTTTGGGTTCGGTTGCAAATACAGTCGCCGGGATCTCCATCTCCTCACTGGTACCGATGATACGGGGCAGAGTACCCAGCAACATCACCGGTTTACGAACCATGACACACTTTTCCGTCTGGCCATACGCTGCGCCATCACCTGCCCCGACCATTACACGTACCCGCCCGTTGTAGTTGGGCATG
>JAJQES010000204.1 GCA_021201565.1 Tannerellaceae bacterium | reverse complement strand
GGACGAAGGAATCCATGTCTTCGGATGGGATGATGAAACAGGCGAGCCCACCCCCCGCATCAGCGGACTCAAAGGCATCTCCAACCCCTCCTATCTGCACCCCTCCCCCGACGGGCAGCGGGTCTATGCCGTAGCCGAAGACGATGACAGCAACGCCGCGGCCAATGCCCTCAGCTTCGACAAAACAGCCGGAACGCTGGCCTTCCTGAATGAACAGAAAACCCACGGAGGCGCCCCTTGCTTTATCAACAGCCACCCCGGAGGCACCTTCGCCGTCACTGCCAACTATACCGGCGGCAACATCACCATGTTTCCCCTCACCGGAACCGGGGAACTACAAGCCGCCTCGCAGGTTATCCCCTTCACCGGACACGGCGCGGACCCACAACGGCAACAACAACCCCATTTACACTGCGTCAGATTCTCACCCTGCCACAACTACCTGTACGCAACTGATTTAGGCACCGACCAGATCCACTTCTTCACCATCAACCCCCATGCCGCCGAGGGCCAATACCTTACCCCCGGCGATCCGGCAGCCTTCCCCGTTGAAGCCGGTTCCGGTCCCCGGCACCTCACCTTCCACCCCACCCGGCCCTATGCCTACCTGATCAACGAACTATCCGGAACCGTCACCACCTTTCAGTATGATGACGGACGGCTCACTCCCCGGCAATACATCCAGGCCGACAACGCCCACGCAGGCGGCAGTGCAGACATCCACATCACCCCCGACGGAAAATATCTCTATGCCTCCAACCGCCTCCGGGAAGACGGACTGGCCATCTTCTCCATCCACCCCACAACAGGCGAACTCACCCGTATAGGGGAACAGCCAACCGGCCTCCATCCCCGCAACTTCATCATCACCCCCAACGGCAAACACCTGTTAGTCGCCTGCCGGGACAGCCACCAGATACAGATCTTCCGCATCGATGCCGGCACCGGGCTCCTGACCGACACCGGCAAACAAATCCGGATCAACAATCCCGTTTGCCTCCAGTTCATAAAAAAATAAACGGCCCTGCAAAGCACTTCTTCACAGGGCCGCCCATCAACGGCTAACCAGCCTCCTCCTCATCCTCCTTCCGGGGAGAGGCAGCAGAGGCCTGTTCCTCCTCCACAAAAGGACAAGGACAACAAGGCGGCTTACGCCTCCGCTTCGGTTGAAAAATAATCCCCGCCAACGCAAGGACAAAAGACAAAATAGATTCCAAATGTTTCATGCATGTAAGTATTAATAAATTAGAAGAAAAAGAAATTAAGGAGTTAAGAAGTCAGGAATAAACAAACCTGTTCCCCCGCCTGACCGCAGGTGGTACATCCCGGTTTACCGGGGGCTGTTAAATTCTCCGTTTTAAGTCCCGAAGGGACGCCCTATGTTAGCCCAGGGCAACGCCCTGGGTTTGAATTAGTTGTCTGTGTTGAGTCCTGAAGGGACGGCATAAATTACGATGTGGTCGGCGGGGATCTCCTGATCCCCGCCTGTTGAATGTCAGGATCTGTGGTCCGGAACTCATACCTCCCTGGGCTTATAAAAAAGCAGGTCGTATAACGGATTACAGATCCTAATACTCATTTGTCGGAACCGGAATGTACTACCCTCCATTCTTAACTCCTTGACTCCCTGCTTACTGAAAACGTTCGATCGTCTTACAAATAGCCACAAGAGATCTCCGGTACATCTCCCGGTCATCCCCGTTTTCCTCACTAATATACCTGCTGTAAGCAATCTCTTTCGCAAACGCCTCCGGGTAGAAACTCATCGCGGCAGCAGATTTATACGAACTACAAATCAGCCGTGCATAATCCAGGAAACTCTGCTGCGGAGAATCATACCGGCGGAAACAGAGGCTTCCCTCCCGCAACTGAACACCCTCACCCGGCCAGAAATCATTCGCCTTGCCATAGGCAGTCAGGCCAAAGAAATTATGATGCTCACAAGCCAGCGTACTCTGTCCCCACCCGCTCTCCAAAGCCGCCTGCGCCAGCATCACCACCGGATTCAGCTTAAACCGCTCCCCCGCCACCCGGGCCAGAGGAAAATAAGTATTGATAAACGTCTCTCGTTTCATAGTTAAATAAGTAGTAAAAATAAGTAGTCAATTCGTTAAGAATAAAACAAACCTGTTCCCCGCTTTTGCGGGGAACAGGTTGATTACTCGTCATCCTCCTCCGGGCCCGGTTGAACAAGAACCATCTGGATCTTCGGATAATCCCTCTCATAGCCTGCGGTAGCGATCTGGCGGCGCATCTCCGGGCTGGGTACAAAATTCACCCGCGGTGCTTTCATGTGCGACGCCTTAAACTCGTCCTCATGGAGCACCCCTTCACTCCCGGCCCGGATACGAAAAATACCCGCCTCACCAAACTGCACACTATGCCCCGTCTCCAGGTACTCCATAATCGCGTCCATAAAGTTCTGCAGAATCAGGCTCACATCCCCCCGCGTTGCCGAGGACTGGATCATGATCCGTCTGCATAACATTTTGTACGTGATAAACTTACTACGTATAGGAACACCATAATATTTGGTCATTCCCTTGTCCTCTCCCGCCATTACTTTACGCGGAACCACACGATAACTAATTGCCATAACGTAAATTTTTAATTGGTTAATAAATCATAGTTTCCCCAGGGTTCTACAAAGATACAACCCACCCCGGGGCTCAATGGAAAGTAATGGAAAGTAGTAGAATATCCGGACAAATAAACATAGAAAACATTGGTTAATTCACTGGTTTTTAGTATATTTGAAAAGAAAAAAAGAATCAACTCCGTACACTATGGAACATGAAATTCACTTCCGGATAAAAAGTTATACCTGGCAGGAGCTGGGCCTCCTGTATGCACCTGGAAAATCCCCTTACGCCGCAGCCAAACGCCTGCGCCGCTGGGTCACCCTCCATCCCACGCTTGAAAATGAGTTACAATCCCTGGGATGGCGAAAAGGCAACCATATCCTCACCCCCCTACAAGTAAAACAAATCATCCGGCAATTAGGAGAACCCTAAGACGGAAAGGAGTTAGCCAGGACCAGTCTACAATCATAAAAGCAGCCCTAAAAGTCCCGGAGGGACGCCCCAGCCCAGGACAACGCCCTGGTTTTGAACACGTTGATTGTTTGGTTGGCGGGGATCTCCTGATCCCCGCCTGTGGAATATCAGGATCTGCGATCCGGAACTCATCCATCCCTGAGCTTGTAAAAAAACAGTTCGTATAACGGATCAGGAGATCCTAATACTCATTTGTCGGGGATCGGGAGATCCCCTCCGACCAGCAAAAGTCTGTCATTATTTTTAAGTCCCGGAGGGACGCCCTATCTCAGCAGGTAGTAAGGCACGGAACCGGAATTCCGCGCCAGCAAGGGGGCCGCCACCGGTGCCTTACGGCCAGCCCTCTGCCTTTCTTATAAAAATGGACAAT
>JAJQES010000071.1 GCA_021201565.1 Tannerellaceae bacterium | reverse complement strand
TTATATATGTATATAACTGACCATTTGTCAGTATTTGTTTGTTAAAATTGATGGTGCCGGACGAGTTGACTGTTAAGTGCGGTTAAGGTAAGAGCGCCATCGTTAAAAGTGTTAAAAAAAAGGCCCTAAATATAATAATCGCACATTTTTTGAGTTTAATTTGTTACAAACAAAGTGTTAAATTTAAGTGTTTAATTAATAAAGGAAGGGAATTATGAAGACAGTGTTGAAAAATGTGCTTGGGGTTGTATTGGTTGCTGCTATCAGTGCCGGTGCAGCTATTGGTACAAGTACGTACATTATGAATAAGAAGCAGGCCGAATCTTCTTATTCCATAGAGTCAGATTATGGCTTTAAACAGCCGGTTCACTTTGCCAATTATAATGCGGTTGCGCCGGAAACGATTGATTTTACTGTAATCGCTGAAAAAGCTGTGAATGCAGTCGTGCATATTAAATCTGTTACAAAAGCACAGGCCTCGAATCCTCAGCAACAATATATAGATCCGTTTGAGTTTTTCTTTGGGAATCGTGGTAATCGTCAACAACAACTACAACCCCGTGTGGGTTTTGGTTCCGGAGTGATTATTTCGACAGATGGGTATATCATTACCAATAATCACGTGATTGATGGAGCAGATGAAATTGAGGTAACAATGAATAACAATCGTAAATATTCGGCTAAGATTATAGGAACAGATCCCTCAACAGATATTGCTCTTCTTAAGATAGATGAGACAAATTTATCGGTTATTCCCTTTGGAGATTCGGAAAAATTGAAAGTCGGGGAATGGGTGTTGGCCATTGGAAATCCGTTTAATCTGAATTCTACCGTAACAGCAGGAATTGTGAGTGCTACAGGACGTTCTGTTATGACAGGAAGAGACGATGTATCCAGAGTCGCTTCATTTATCCAGACAGACGCAGCCGTTAATCCGGGAAACAGCGGGGGGGCTTTGATCAATACCCGTGGAGAATTAGTAGGAATTAATACCTTGATTTATTCGGAAACAGGAAACTTTGCCGGTTATTCTTTTGCAGTACCTATCAGTATTGCCGGAAAAGTAGTAAGTGACCTGAGAGAGTTCGGAACAGTACAAAGAGCCTTGTTAGGGGTAACTATTGCGGATATTCAAAACGTACCGGAAGAAGAACGTAATAAACTGAAAGTGCTGGAAGGTGCTTATGTGGCAGATTTTGGAACCCGTAGTTCTGCGAAAGAAGCAGGTATGGAAGTCGGAGATGTGATTACAGCGGTAAATGGAACAAGAGTTCGTTCGGTAAGTGCACTTCAGGAACAGATCAGCAAGTATCGTCCGGGTGAAAAAGTATCCGTTGAAGTAGACCGTAAAGGTTCTACAAAAAACTTTACCGTAGAGTTGCGTAATGCACAGGGTAATACGGATGTAATACAAAGTAAGGGAGATGCAGCCGATGTCCTGGGAGCAGCCTTCAAAGAATTGTCTGCTGAACAAAAGAGAAGTCTGGGTATCAGTTATGGAATTGAGGTTACCAGTGTGACAAACGGTAAGTTCAAAGAACATGGAGTACCTAAAGGATATATCATTATGCAGGTAAATAACCAGCGTATCAATAGTATTGATGATTTTGAAAAGATCGTTGAGAGACTCTTGAAAAGCAACGGGCAAGAACAGGTATTAATCATTAGAGGAATTACCCCGAGTGGACGTACCCGTCACTATGCGATAGATCTTGTCGATTGATAAAAGTACACAATTGAAGAATAGGAGAGTAAAAGGGTACTTTATCAAAGGCAAAGATTGTTAAAGGTTTATAATTGACTGGATGTGGGGTGCATCCGGTCAATTTATCTATTAAAAATTATTATCTTTGCACCCCAATATTCTTTAAATTCATTGAATGAGACAATTAAAGATTACAAAGTCCATTACCAATCGCGAAAGCGCTTCACTTGATAAATATCTTCAGGAAATTGGTCGTGAGGATCTTATCACTGTTGAAGAGGAAGTAGAATTGGCACAGGCGATCAAAAGAGGTGACCGTAGAGCATTGGAAAAATTGACCCGGGCTAATCTGCGTTTCGTCGTTTCTGTAGCAAAGCAATATCAAAACCAGGGATTAAGTTTACCTGACCTTATTAATGAAGGTAATCTGGGATTGATTAAAGCGGCTGAGAAATTTGATGAAACCAGAGGGTTTAAGTTTATTTCCTATGCAGTATGGTGGATTCGTCAGTCTATTCTGCAGGCGTTGGCAGAGCAATCACGGATTGTACGTCTTCCTTTGAATCAGGTGGGTTCACTGAATAAAATCAGTAAAGCCTTCTCGAAATTTGAACAGGAAAACGAACGCCGGCCATCACCCGAGGAATTGGCAGAAGAATTGGATATCCCTGTAGATAAAATTTCTGATACCTTAAAAGTATCCGGAAGACATATCTCTGTGGATGCTCCTTTTGTAGAAGGAGAAGACAACAGTCTTTTGGACGTTCTGGTAAATGATGATGCTCCTATCGCTGACCGGTCGTTAATGAACGAATCACTGGCAAAAGAGATTGACCGGGCACTTGCTACACTGACCGAAAGAGAATGTGAAATCATTAAGATGTTTTTCGGTATTGGCTGTCAGGAAATGACATTAGAAGAGATTGGCGACAAATTTGGACTCACAAGAGAGCGTGTCCGCCAGATCAAGGAAAAAGCAATTAGAAGACTAAGACAAGGAACACGTAGCAAGCTTCTCAAATCGTATTTAGGTTAACTTCACAAAAAGAAGTAGGAAAGCTCCCTATCCATTCGGATAAGGAGCTTTTTTTTATTATACGGCTCTACGAGTTATAAAAGACAGGCACCAGTACCGGATAAAGACAGGCACCGGATAGAGTAAAACACAGGCAAAGGGTTGGCTGCATATAGGCACCGCTATGGTATAAATACAGGCACCACTATCCCCCCCCTTTTGCCTATATCTATACCATAACGGTGCCTGTCTTTGTTCATCGCTCTGCCTGTATTTATACCCCCCTTCTGCCTGTATTTGTGTAGCCTCCTGCCTGTCTTTTTCACATCTGGTGCCTGGGTTTTGCCTGGTATGGTGCCTGCTTTTTTTCTGGAAGCATTCTCCTTTTTTTGTGAGTTCGGAAAAATAGGGAAAGATTGTCCATATAACAAGGTATAGGATGTAAGAGATATGGTAAACTTTTCTTTAAAAAAAGATGGCTAAAGATTTGGAAATATGGATAAGGTTATCTACTTTTGCACCCGCATTCAGGGCGATGGATGGTTAGAAGTAGAGGTATTGAAAAGAGTGTTTAAAAAGTTCAAAAAAAGTTGAGAAAACATTTGGAGGATTAGGGATAAACATCTTATCTTTGCAGTCCGTTGCGAATAAAAAATGCGACAGAGTTCTTTGAGGAAATTACATAAGATCAACAAGTAGTACAGGG
>JAJQES010000160.1 GCA_021201565.1 Tannerellaceae bacterium | reverse complement strand
CTAATCATACTTTCCCGGACTGAAATCGAAATCCATCCGGTTCAATGGTATCAGAGGTATGCCCTTGAATCAACAGATAGTATTCAACTTTAATTACTTAAAATACAAAATTATGAAATTATATAAAGAATCACAGATCTATGCTATAAATAATTTCAGCAGATGTCTTTTTTTATTCTTTTTACTTTTTGGACCTTTGAATGTATATGCGCAAAATCAATCTGTTACATTGACCAATGGGATAACTATCCGGGACGCTTTCATTCAAATAGAGGAACAAACTGGCTTATCGGTAGACTATAATGACCAATTGATCAATGCGGACCAACCTCTTACAACCTCTTATCATAATGTCAGACTGACCGATGTATTAACTTCTGTTTTAAATCATATTGATTGTTCATACGTTATTCAGGGCAATCACATTCTGATCGTTCCCAAAGCATCTTCACAGGATAACCAAAGGATCATTACCGGAATCGTGTATGATGAATGGGGTGAACCGATTATCGGGGCTAACATTATGGAGAAAGGAACAGTCAATGGAACTATAACCAATATAGATGGAGCGTTTTCCATTGCTGTTTCGGAAAATGCCGTTTTAGAGATCTCATACGTTGGGTATATTACCCGGGAGCTGACTGTTACCGGCCAACAGGAAATAAGGGTCGATTTAAGTGAAAACCGGCTGGTGCTGGATGATGTGGTTGTGGTTGGATATGGTACCATGCGAAAGAAAGACCTGACCGGAGCCGTCACTACCATAAAAACCGACCGGCTTGCCATGGATCAGCCTGAAACTGTACAGGATATGTTACGTGTAGCAGGTGCAGGTTTATATGTAGGACTTAGCAATGATACAAAAGGTAACAGTGGGTTACTGGTTCGTGGAGAGAAGTCAGTGAAGGGAGGAAATTCGCCGTTGGTTGTATTGGATGGTGTTATTTATCCGGGGGAAATAACAGATATTAATCCGAACGATATCGAACAGATGGATATTCTCAAAGATGCAAGTTCCGCGGCTGTTTACGGAGCGAAGTCTGCCAATGGAGTATTACTGATTACCACCAAAAAAGGAGGAGGAAAAAAGCCTCTTATCAATTTCAATACGACGCTGGGGATCTCTATGACTAATTCAATACCTGCCGTTTATAAAGGAGAGGACTACCTGCGTTACCGCCAGGCGGCTATGGAAAGTACCTATAACACAGCACACCCGGGACATTATGCCAGCCCAAATCAATTACCTTCCGGAGTTAGCCTTGATCAATGGATGGCCTATACTAATGCCACAGGTGATCCGGAACAGGAGTGGCTGAGGCGGTTGAGCCTGTCGGCGGTTGAAACGGAAAATTACTTAGCCGGTAAGGTTGTGGACTGGGAAGATGTGTTATATAACTCTACTGCTTTACGTCAGGATTATACCGTGAGTATATCCGGCAAAAAAGATGAAGTCTCTTATTATTCGTCTGTCAACTACCTCAAAAATGAGAATAACCTCAAAGGAGGAGGCTACGATGCGGTAAGGGCACGGATCAATCTGGAAAGTAAAGCCTTCGACCGGATTGTGTATGGAATAAATGCCCAAATGACCTCCCGCAATGAAGGGTATGTCCCGGTAAGTCAGGACTATTATGACAGGCATTCTCCCTATGCTTCGGTATATGATGAAGACGGAAAGCCGAGATTATTACCACATGATGATAATAATGACGTCAGTCCGATTATAAATGCATATTATACAGATAAAAAGTATACCATAAATAATCTGAATGTTTCTGCTTATCTGAAAGTCGATTTGCCATTTGGTTTTTCTGTGCAGACAACTTACTCACCCCGTTATGAATGGGTGAAAGAACTGGTACATCAAAGTTCCAAACATCCGGAGTGGGAGTTAAAAGGAGGAATGGCAAAGAGAAGACATAAGGAGAATTTATATTGGCAGTGGGATAATATGTTGAAATGGAATAAGGAGTTTGGTAAAAATAGTTTTGATGTCACCCTCCTTGCCAACTGGGAAAAGAATCAGATTTGGGAGAGTACCATGGAGAATGATACATTCCAGCCCAGTGATGTGTTGGGCTATGGATACATCAATGCCGGTCAGAATCCCGTGATTAATAGCAGCGATGAATACAGTACAGGGGATGCCTATATGGGAAGGCTTCACTATACCTTTGACCGTAAATACATTGCAACGTTGACTGTGCGCCGGGATGGCTATTCAGCATTCGGACAACGAAACCCCCGGGCTACTTTCCCTTCGGCTGCTATTGGGTGGGTTTTCTCAGAAGAGAATTTCTTTCCGCAAAATCCGTGGCTCGAATATGGTAAACTCAGATTATCCTGGGGGAAAAACGGTAACCGGGATGTCGGCGTATATGAAGCATTAATGGATATGGCAGCACGTAAATATCTGTATGCATCTGTCCAAACCGGAGAAACTTATCCGGTGAATGCTTATTTTGCTAACCGGATGGCCAATGCCGACCTGAAATGGGAAACGACCACCGCATTGAACGGAGGATTGGACTTCTCGTTGTTACAGGGACGTTTGGCTGGTAGTATAGACGTCTATAAAATGAATACGACTGATTTACTTAATAAGAGAAAATTACCCAATGTCGTTGGATATTCAACTGTGACGAGTAATATCGGTGAAATACAAAATACCGGTTTGGAGATCTCTTTGAATTCAATGAATATAGAGAATACTAATTTCAAATGGAACACTTCTTTCAATTTTTCCTATAACAAAAATCAGATCAAACATATCTATGGAGATATGGTGGATATAACAGATGCCGAAGGAAATGTAATTGGGCAAAGAGAGGCAGACGACCCGGCAAATAATTTATTTATCGGCAAACCCAAAAATGTGATCTGGGGATATAAGGTAATTGGTGTATGGCAGGAAGATGAAGCGGAAGAAGCTGCTAAATATGGACTACGTCCGGGCGATTTCCGGATTTTGGATGTGGATGGAAATTATGAATTTACGGATGAAGATAAAGTGTTTCAGGGAGAATCGACCCCTAAACTACGTCTGAATATGAGGAATGAATTTACAATCTTTAAAAATATCACTATCTCTCTCAGTATGTATGCTTATCTGGGCTATAAAGGAACATTTAATCAGGCTAAACATACGGATGGGGTGCTTTTACGGATGAGTGGCTGGGATTTGCCTTACTGGACCCCGGAGAATCCGACTAATAAGTATGCCCGGCTGAATTCAAGTGGCGCCGGACTTTCCTATAATGTGTACAGGAATAAATCATTTGTCCGGTTAGATAATATTTCGGTTTCATACAGCTTTCCGAAACGTATGATTGATCCTTTCAATGTAACTGCTTTAAGAGGAACCGTTTCCATGAAGAATGTTGCCTTCTGGGCGCCTGACTGGGAGTTTGGAGATCCGGAAAACAGTGGAAAGAATACTCCGAGAACTATCTATTTTAGTCTGAATGTAACACTTTAATAA
>JAJQES010000413.1 GCA_021201565.1 Tannerellaceae bacterium | reverse complement strand
AAACCGGATATACAATTCATTCTTATGCGTTCCTCAGGCAGATTGGGGAATTAAATAGTTTTATTAATTGATAAGCAGAGAACATGAAAAAAGCGATTTATTTTTTATTGGGATTCATTTTCCTGGCGGGTTGCAAGGGGAATGTGAGTGAAGAGAGTAATGAAAGGCAAAAAGTACCTTTTGGTGATCCGTTTATTATGTTGTACCAGGGAACCTATTATGCGTATGGTACACATGCATCAGAGGGAATTGAAGTCTATACGTCGGATGATCTGAAAGAGTGGGAAAAGTATCCTTCTCTGGCATTAAAAGCATCCGATACCTGGACGGACCGTTGGTTCTGGGCACCGGAAGTCTATGAGGTAAATGGGAAATTTTATATGTATTTTTCATCGGATGAACATATTTGTGTGGCAGTCGCTGATTCGCCGGTAGGTCCGTTTGTACAGCCGGAAAAGAAACCGATGCTGGAAGGAGAGAAATCAATTGATAACTCTTTGTTTATAGATGACGATGGTACTCCTTACCTTTTCTGGGACCGGTTTAATGACGGGTTGAATATCTGGGTAGCTGAACTGGAAGAAGATCTGATTACCATCAAAGAAGAGACAATGTATCCGTGTATCCGTGTATCCCAGTCATGGGAAGAGGTCTGGCCACGGGTGAATGAAGGCCCCTATGTCCTGAAACATAAAGGACGCTATTACATGACTTATTCGGGGAATAGCTATGAAAGCCCTTATTATGGGATCGGTTGTGCAGTCGCAGAAGATATTTTCGGCAAATGGGTAAAGTATGAAGATAATCCGTTGTTACAGATGCCGGGTGACCTGGTAGGAGTGGGCCATAGTGCGATGTTTACGGATAAAGAAGGAAACCTGCGGATTGTATTCCACGCGCATCATGACAAAGAAAACATTCATCCCCGGGCGATGTATATCAGTACTGTTACTTTTGAACCCCAGGCGGATGGAATAGATAAAATGAAAATAAGCCCGGATTATATGATTCCTTATGTAAAATAATCGTATTTTTATCTTCCGGAAATGTGCAGGACAGATATATGACAAAACAAACTCTCAACAGGTTTATACGGATGGCTCTTCTCACGGGGAGCCTCCTTCTCTTTTTTCAACCGGGAAAAGCGACACGGGAACGATCCTATTTTGAAAAACTGAACATAACGAATGGACTTTCCCAAAATACTGTCAATACTATTTTACAGGACCGGACCGGTTTTATGTGGTTCGGTACAAAAGATGGACTGAACCGGTATGACGGCCATACATTCCGCATATACAAAAAGGATTACCATAATCTAACCCATAGTCTGGGTAATAATCTGATCACTGCTTTACAGGAAGATAAACAGGGGAATATATGGGTGGGCACGGATGCCGGCCTCTATATTTATGATCCTGAAAAAGACCGTTTTGACTCATTTCCATTTGTGTGGCCGGATGGAACAATGATCAACAAAACCGTTACCCATCTGGCAAAAGACCGGGAAGGACGTATGTGGGTCGCAGTCGAGACCCAGGGATTGCTCTGCTATAATGTAGATACACGAACCTGTGAAACGTTTACGACTCCACAAATGCGAAGTGGCATCCGGACCCTCATGGTAGAGGATCCGGATATGCTTTGGGCCACTTTTTATCCCGGTGGTCTTTACTACTCAACCGATGGCTTTAAAACATTGATCCCCTTTGTGGATTCGTCCGGAGAAGAAATTTTCCGGAATGAAATTATCTCCCGGATCCATCCCGGCAATCAGAAATGTCTGTACCTCGGTTCGGAAAAAGAGGGATTGAAAAAGGTGAACCTGTCTACCCGCGAAGTAAAAAAACTGCCCTTGACCTCCAATCCCCGGGAGTTGGTATTTGTCAGGGATATTCTGTCCTATTCAAAAGATGAACTGTGGATCGGAACGGAATCCGGGGTCTTTATTTACAATACTGTAACCGGGGTTTCGGAGCGGTTATATAGCTCTATGTTCGATCCCTATTCACTTTCCGATAATGCGGTGTATTGTCTTTATAAAGACCGGGAAGAAGGAGTTTGGGTGGGCACCTATTTCGGGGGGATTAATTATATTCCTAAGTCTACAACTTATTTTGATAAATTTTATCCTACGGGAAAAGACACGGATTTGCAGGGACGAAGGGTGCGTGAGATTTGCAAA
This sequence comes from Tannerellaceae bacterium, assembly GCA_021201565.1. Taxonomy (GTDB): domain Bacteria; phylum Bacteroidota; class Bacteroidia; order Bacteroidales; family Tannerellaceae; genus UBA4116. The sequence continues at coordinate 17,310 of JAJQES010000413.1, read as the reverse complement.
GCGTATGATGATGGCCTTTGGATAGGTACGGAAGATAGCGGACTCTATCATTTCACTCCCCGGATCAGGCAATTCCGGTTTTGTGAAGCCAGCAGGGATTTTACCAATGTACATGCCCTCTGTATGATAGACGATAAACTGTGGGTGGGCACTTTTTCGCAGGGGATTAAAGTGATTGATAATAACATGCAGGTCGTCAAAACCTACCTGCGGGATGAAACCCCACATTGTCTGGCAGACAACAGTGTGTTTACTATTTACCAGACCTCGAAAAAGGAGATTTATCTGGGAACGCTTTTCGGATTACAACGCTACCGGCCGGAGACAGATGACTTTTTCCGTATCCCGGAACTGGATGGGGTCTTTGTCTATGATATACAGGAAGATTCCCGGGGAAACCTGTGGCTGGCTACTTACATTTATGGGGTCTATATGTATGATAGTGCCAAAGGGATCTGGAAACACTTCCTTTATGATCCGGCAGATCCGGAGTCACTTCCATCCAATAAAGTCCTGAGTATTTTTGAAGATCGCAACCAGACCATCTGGGTTACTACACAGGGTGGGGGAGTGAGCCGTTACCAGCCCTCAACAGGTACGTTTGAGTCGTATAATTCCAGTAACGGTTTTCCGGATGATGTAGTTTATCAGATCGTAGAAGATGAAAATGGTCTCTTCTGGATGACCACCAATAACGGACTGGTGCGGTTTGACCGGCAGGAAGGATCGTATGATGTTTTTACAAGAGCAGACGGATTATTGTCCAACCAGTTCAATTACAAATCGAGTTATGTATGCCCGGTTTCCGGCCGGATCTATTTCGGGTCTATTGACGGGTTGATCTCATTTGATGTCAATAACTTCACGGAAAATACCTTTATTCCTCCTATTGTTATCACTGACTTTTTGCTATTCAACCAGGAAGTTCCTGTGGGGGAGAAAGGGTCTCCGCTGGAGAAAAATATTCCGTATCTGGAAAAACTGACACTTTCTTCTAAACAGAACTCTTTTTCTTTCCGGATGGCTGCCCTTAGTTACCAGGCTCCTTCGATGAACCAGATCATTTATAAACTGGAAGGATTTGACCGTGACTGGAACCGGATGAATGTGACCCCGTTAGTTACCTATTCCAACCTGTTGCATGGCAAATATGTGTTGCGGATCAAAGGTTCCAACAGCCATGGGGTATGGAACGGGGAGGAGACCCGGCTGTTGATCCATATCCTGCCGCCCTTTTATCTGACCTATTGGGCGTATGCCGTTTATTTTATTTTACTTGCCGGGCTTATCTATGGATTGGTCGCTTATTTCCGCAACCGGAGCCGTCAGAAGGAGGAACGGCTGATTGAATTATTCAACCAGGAGAAAGAACGGGAGCTGCACAATGCCAAAATTGAATTCTTTACCAATGTGGCTCATGAGATCCGTACACCGTTGACCCTGATTAAAGGACCGTTGGATAATATCCTGACTCAAAAGAATCTGACCGGAGAGATGTTGGTCGATCTCAATATTATGAGTAAAAACACTTCCCGGTTACTGGATCTCACCAATCAATTGCTGGATTTCCGGAAGACAGAGATCAAAGGGTTCCCAATCAATTATATGGAGTACAATATACCGGAGATCCTGACGGAGACTTACCTCCGTTTTATGCCGTTGATCAAACAGAAGCAACAGGAGTTTACCCTGTTGTTGCCGGAAGAACCCTTTTGTGCCCATGTTGATAAAGAAGCATTTACTAAGATCATTAGTAACTTGTTCAATAATGCTGTGAAATATGCCGCCGGGCAGATCACAGTCTCCCTCCGTTTACCGGAAGAAGAGAATGGTTTTTTTGAAATTATTGTAGAAAATGACGGAGCCGTTGTCCCCGTATCTATGCGTGAAGAGATTTTTAAACCGTTCGTGCGGGTGGACGAGGATGAAGGAACCCAGTCAACAGTCGGAACAGGTATTGGATTGGCCCTGGCCCGTTCGCTGGCGGAATTGCACCGCGGAACGCTAACGATGACTGAACATGCGACTCTGAATTGTTTTCGTCTCCGTTTGCCGGTGACTCACGAAGAGACTCTTCATCTCCCGCAACAAACTAAAAAAACGGTTCCGTTAGCCGAACAACCTTTACCGGAAGAGATCCTGGTGAAGGATGAAGAACGCCCGCATATTCTGATCGTGGAAGATAATCAGGAAATGCTGGCCTTTATTGCCCGGCTACTCAGTCCGGTATATAATATCTCTATGGCATCCAATGGGTTAGAAGCGTTAAAAGAACTGGATAGCCAATATATCCATCTGGTAATCTGTGATATTCTGATGCCGGTGATGAACGGATATGAGTTTTGCCGTAAGATCAAATCAGATATTACCTATAGCCATATCCCGGTCATTCTGTTGACTGCCAAAACCAGTATCCAGGCTAAGGTGGAAGGAATGGAAGCGGGAGCGGATGCTTATATTGAGAAACCATTTTCCAAGGATTATCTGCTGGCTTGTGTAGCGAACCTGTTGAGTAGCCGCACCAGCCTGAAAGAGGCCTTTACCCAGTCGCCGCATGTGAAAGTCAATACGATGGCAGTCACAAAACAGGACGAAGAATTCCTGAAAAAGCTGACGGAGATGATTGACGAGAATATGAAGAACCCAAATTTCAGTATTGACGATATGGCGGAAACCTTCTTTATGAGCCGTTCCAGCTTTTACCGGAAGATCAAAGGAATTGTCGGCGTAAGTCCCAATGAATTCCTGCGTCTCCAGCGCCTGAAGAAAGCGGCCCGTTTATTGAAAGAAGAGGGAGCCTTTGTCAATGAGGTGTGTTATATGGTCGGTTTCAATTCCCCGTCCTATTTCTCCAAATGTTTTTATAAGCAGTTTGGTATTCTGCCGAAAGATTATGCTTCCTGAAAATGAGCATAAAATGAATATAAGGAAAGTGTGTCCGGAGGATGCGATAGCTATTTGCCGGATATATAATTATTATGTGGAACATACTTCTGTTACGTTTGAAGCCGATGTCGTTACGGAAGAAGAGATACGCAGGCGTATAGGAGAGTTTGTCGCAGCCGGTTTCCCTTATTATGTAGCGGAGATAGAAGGTGGGATTGTGGGATATACATATATGCATCAGTGGAATCCCCGGGCTGCTTATTCAGCAACCTGGGAAATAACTATTTATCTGGATTCTGAAAAGAAAGGCAAAGGGTATGGGACAGCGTTGTATGAGTATCTGTTTTCTACCCTTGATCCGTTAAAAGTGCATGTAGTCCTGGCCGGTATTTGTATTCCGAATGAAGCCAGTAGACATCTACATGAAAAGTTTGGTTTACGGCAAGTCTCCCACATGAAAGAAGTAGGCTGGAAATTCGGTGCTTGGCACGATGTTGGCCACTGGCAAACTATCCTGAAAAAGTAGTTTTATGGATAGGTGGCTTTCATTTCAAATATCTTTTCAACTCACAATTGGATTGTTGTAATCCTTCTACGATACTTGTTGTATTGAGTTGAGCCCCTTTTAAGGAGGTATGGGTATGGTCGTTTTTGAAATAGGCCTCGATCTCTTCTTTAGTCATTTGATCGAATTTGGCGGCTGAAATTTCATTTAAGTCTATAAAGAAAGCACCTGCTGTTTCGGCTGCTTCACGTGCCCAGCCACCATAGGAACCCGCGTTCCGGCGGATGCGGCCTTCTTCATCCCATTGTTTGCGGGGAGTATGGCTGAGTACAATAGGTGTAGCACCTTTTTCCCGTATATCCTGTATATAATGCCGGAGGTATTCTCCATACGTATAAATCACCTGGAAGGTACCAGTCTGTTCCATGAGCATCACTTCGCTTTCTTTACCGGCTCCCCGGAGAGTCCCCCGGGCTTTTCCTGTATGAATGTCGCCTCCATCATTATGTCCGAATTGAAGTAATACAAAATCTCCCGGTTGAAGGGCATTATACACTCGTTGCCAGCGTCCTTCGTCTATAAAAGTGCGGCTGCTTCGTCCTCCCATCGCATGATTTTCAACCGTGATTTTAGTAAGATCAAAGAAGGGGGCTATCACACTTCCCCAGCCCCACATCGCATGTTCATCCGTCTCTTCATTTCGTACAGTGGAATCTCCGATGGTAAACAGAACCGGGTTGTTTCCCTGCCGGCTGGCACCTGTGACCGTATCTTTTACAACCGGCTTCAGATAGCTGCTCAGGGCAATATCCGGACGTTGCCGTAGGCCTTCGGCGGCTGATCCGGCATTGATCCGGGCTCCTTCCGCACTGGTATGAATACGGTCCAGATAGAACATCCGTTTTACTTTTTCTTTTCCAAACCGTTCGTATTTCTGAGCAGAGATTTCATTCAGGTCAATAAACGGAATGTTTTGTTCTTCCGCGATCTGTTTGGCCCAGAGACCAAAGGTTTGGTTCACACGGGTGATGACAGTACTGTCTGCATCGACCCATGCATTGCGTGGAGTGAGGGAAAAGAGAACCGGGTGAGCGCCCCGCTCTTTCACCTCTTGTATATATTTGCGCATATATTCACCGAACGAGTAAACTGTTTCCTGTTCGCCGGTCTCTTTAATAACAACCTGCAGACTGTCTTTCCCAATACCAGGAATAGAAGCCCGTGCCCGGCCTTCATCATACGGGCCGTTATCATTGTGTCCGAGTTCGATGATCACCCAATCGCCCGGACGGATCCCTTCACGCACTTCCGGCCACAGGTTTTTATAAAAGGTCCGGCTGCTGGTTCCACCCATAGCGTGATTTTCAACTGTGATCTTTTCCTCATCAAAAAATTCCGGGGCAAAGTATCCCCAGCCCCATTGCCCGTTCTCTCCATTCCCTTTGGTTCCGGTACGCATGGTTGAGTTACCTATAAGAAATAAGACAGGATGATCGCCTCTCCGGCTGGACCCCGGTACCGGTCGTGCCGTACGGGCAATATAGAGGCTGTCCGGTGTGTTATCAATGACCTTGTTTACATCTTCCAGGGGGGCGGCTACCGGAGTGATGGTTTGTGCTCCGGCAAATAAAGTGGTGAATCCTATACACAATAGAGAGCATACGACGGATTGTTTCATATAACTATTTATTCATGGTTTTTACTCCTTGCAAAGATAAGAAAATAAAAAATTAAAAGCGCCATACGGATAAACCGTATGACGCTTGGGGATATATAATCGGCTAAATCATTTCACTTTAAACATCCATCGGGTGCCGATTAAAAATGTATGTGTTTCCCCGTTCCGCAATCCACTGTATGGTCCGCGGAAATCTGTATTTTTATAGGCATACGCCGCGTGAAAGCGTAAATCTTTGGTCCGGGTTCCGGTAAAAGGATAATATTCGGCTACGGCTTCAATGCCCAGTGAGCGGTAGGCTGTACTTTCAAATATTTTATCGTACCGTTTGTCCCAGATCCCTTTAACGAAAGGACGCCATTTTCCAAAATTGTATTCGCAATGGAGAGAGATGGATTGATCATGGACATACCGGTAGCCCAGTTCGGAGACATTTACCATATACCCGTAATCCATCTGGCGATTACCGCCATAATAATCGAATTCAGTAGTGAATCGTCCGAAGTTGAATTGAGTCCCTAATGTCACCCAGTTATAAAATTTAGTTTTAGTATGTTGAAACGTACCGTAACCCCACCGGGTGCGTATGGTTTCGTTGAACAGATCACCTACCCACAGGAAATTAAATGCCAGCGCCCGGTTGTCGTACTCTTCACTGGCAAACTGAGGAGTGTCTGAATTAGTAACCTGAAAATTGAAAATTTGTTTACCCGCTCTATAGGCTACATTCACTCCGGTTTTGGAAGCATCCAGGTCGTTGAACACCATAGTACCCTGGTAAACATCCGCTCCGTTATAATCGTTTTCAAATGTTCCGATCATGACAGACTGTTTTCCCACAATAATATTCCATCTCGTTCCGATGTCAAATGAAATCCACGCATGATCGGTCGCGCCCGAATAGTTATCCCGGGGGATGGTACTTTCCGCTTTGTTCAGGCGGTGCCTTAACCGGTACCGGATACCCGGAACGATTTCCCCAACCAGCCAGAGACGTACTGTCTGGCCTTTGAAAGCGATCTCATCATCTGCATGCCGGTGGACGAGGTCCTGAAAGTCTATTCGTGTATCAAACAGAATATTCAGTTTTTCATCATCCCATACGAGCTGGTCCCATATTGTCTGGCTTTCACGGTATTGTGCCGAAGCGGTTATACCACTGATCAGCATTATTGCAACAAGGAGATATTTTTTCATAGAAATAATTCATTAAGTAGTTAGTAGAAAGTAGTTAGTAGTACGTTCACTATGTTCACTTAGTAGACAAAATGAGCCCGGCCAAAAGAGCAAAGTAAGACTACTACTAACTACCAACTACTTTCTACTAACTACTATTTTATTGATTTCTGCCATGCGTGGAGATATTCCTGCATCGTCTCAGAAAGTTGTTCGCCAATCACGTGATAGTCATCTTCATTGAGATTAGCAAGAGAGACACGTACAGACCATTCGGGACCGGCAAATCCTCCACCGTTCAACAATACAATGTGTGATTTTTCTGCCAGACGGAATACAATATCTACCGGTTCAAAATTCTTTTCAAGGTATTTCACGAATTCTTCTCCGTAGTTGGTTTCCGCCCACTCGTGGATATCAATCTCACAATAATAGCAGGCACGTTCCGGATCTTCCTCAACCGGCATTTGCATACCATCCCAGAAAATATTGAAACGATTGTGCAGTACTTTCTGACAGGCCTCTTTGTAGTTATTTTCTTTGTCTAACAGAGCAAAGGCAGCGAACAGCATCATCTGGATTTGTTGTGGCAGGGAGAGACCTGCTGTATGATTCAGGGCGATCTGACGGCTGTCCGCTACCATCCGGTCAATGAATTTCATTCGTTCCGGGTGAACGGTCAGGCTTTCATACAATTTGTGTAATCGTTGTTTCTCACTTTCCGGAAGGGCTGAGATCATGTGATCGTAAATATTATCACGATTGATGGCAATCACGCCCAGCCGCCAACCTGTACAGCCGAAATATTTTGAAAACGAATATACACAAATCGTGTTGCGGGGCAGGTCACGCATCAGGGAGACAAACCCATTTACGAAAGTGCCGTATACATCATCCGTCAGCACCATCAGGTTCGGATTGAGGTTTTTCACTACTTTCACAATGTATTTGCGGCATGTATCACAGATCTCTACGGAAGTAGGATTACTGGGATTGGTAATAAAAAATGCTTTGATGGATTTATCGCCCAGTTTATCCAGTTCTTCGTCCGGATACTGGAAATTCGATTTACCACCGGCTGTTTTGGCTGATCCCTGGATATAGACAACATCAAAATCATATCGTGCTAAGTGGGGGATTTCAAGATAGGGAGTAAAGGCAGGCACACCCAGCGCGATGCGGTCACCTTTTTTCAGGAGGCCGTTTTGCATCAGTGAATCAAAAATATAACAGATAGCGGCAGTACCACCTTCTACAGCAAACAGGTCGAATTTACCTCCCCGTACAGCCTGTCCGGCGCACATCTCCTGGATCAGGTAATCATGCACAATACTTTCCGTATGTTTCAGCATCCGGTCGGGGGTAGGATATTGGTCACCAATCACCCCTTCAGCCAGTTCCATGGCAAATTCATCCGGACTGAACCCTTTTTCCTTAATACCCCAGGTAAACATCTGTTTCAGAAGCTTGATACCAGGCATATCACGGTTGCTTCTCAGGAATTCTTCAAACCGTTTGCCGATCCCCTCTTTCTGGGGAATACCCGCCATACCACTTGGATCTTTCATGGTCAGGCGGCACTCTTCAAGGCCAAATTTCCCTAAGGTAAAAAAGGCTTCACGGGGAGTGGTTGCGATCCAGTTCGGATTGCCCCGGCCGGCATTCAGCATCTGGGCAGCCATCTTTTTCACCTTTTCCGGTTCCGCCAGGTCAATCAGGTTATTCTTTAACTCAAACGGACTTAGCTGTTCCAGCTCCTGCTCTTTGCGGCGGGTTGTTTTCAGTTTTTCTAATACTTCCATGATTTATTATTTTAGTTGATATGAAACCTGTTTTAGCTCATCAGCAATACAATCACCACTCCCCAGATGATCAGCAGGGTATTGCCGACTGCGTATGTTGTTGTGTAGGAGAGGGCAGGGACTTTGCTTTTGGTCGTATCCTGTATGGCACCCAGCGCGGCGGTGGTCACCCGTGAACCGGCACAGGCTCCCAGGGTGATGGCAGGATGGAATTTGAAGAGATATTTCCCCAGGTAAACTCCAACGATCATAGGAACCAGGCTGACCACAACTCCTGCGATAAAGAGGCTGACCCCTGATGCCTTTAATCCGGCGATAAAATTAGGACCGGCGGTAATGCCGACCACGGCAATAAAGATATTTAATCCCATGTTGTTCATTAACCAGACAGCCGATTGCGGCACCGTGCCGAATGTCGGATGCAGTGAACGGAGCCATCCGAAAACAATACCCATGATCAGGACTCCGCCGCTGGTACTCAGACTCAGGGGAATGTTTCCGATCCGGAGGGTAAGGGCTCCTAACAGGCCACCCAGAAAGATACCCAGTCCGACATACAACAGGTCAGTCACATTGGTAGGACGTTCGGCATATCCCAGGTATTTGGCGAACCGGTCTACGTCTGTTTTACGTCCTTCGATTTCTACCAGGTCTCCCCGTTGTAACTGTACATCATTCAACAACGGAATATCAGCACTTCCCCGGTGAACTTTCCGGATGATCACTCCATGACGGTTTTTGTCGGTTTTCAGATTGCCCAGGGTAATATTTTCGATCTCTTTATTACTTACCATAACAGACAAGGCTTCCGCACGAAAATCCAGCAATTCCAGATCAGCTACTTCCGGACCTATAAAGTTTTCATCATTCAGAATGGTGTCCACCGGTCCGTTCAGGACCAGTTTGTCCCCTTTGTTAACCAGTTGGTCCTGCGTAGGGTCATTTATAATTTCATTCTTCTCATTCCGTATCCGTTCAATATAGACAGGCCATCCTTTGGTAACCAGGAATTCCTCTATTTCAGATACTTTTTTAGGGGTGTCAAACATATTGCTATTGGCTTGTATCACCCGGAAGGTAGTCCCGTCGTATGCATATTCCAGAGTCGGATCATCATCCAGTATAGCGCCCCCCAGTTTTTGTTCGTATTCTTTGCTTTGTTGTACAATATCTCCTCCTAACAACTTTGGAGCCAATACGGAAAGAAACCAGGCCGTCCCGGCAGTACCAAAGATATAGGTAACCGCATACGCGACAGGTATTTCAATAATTTAAGCCTGTTTCTGCGCGGCGTCAACCGGTAATTGATTGATGGAATCGGTGGCTACCCCAATCACGGCAGAGATCGTGTTGGCACCCGCCAGTAATCCGGCAGCATTCCCTACATCAAATTTAGCAATGATGGCAGCGGCCCAGGTAACACCCAGGCAGAGGACACAGATAATAGCGGCAAAAGCGATCTGTGGTAATCCCTCTTTTTTCAGGCTATGAATAAATTGAGGCCCCACACTATATCCGACTGCAAAAAGGAAAATCAGAAAGAAGGTTGATTTTACGATGGGATTAATCGTGAGGTCTAACTGCCCGATCACGACACCCATCAATAAGACACCGGTCACATTTCCAAGACTAAAACTTTTAAACTTGAGCCTGCCTATGACAAAGCCTAAGGCGAGGGTTAGAAATATGGCAAGCTCCGGATACGTATGCAAGGTCTTATTAATCCATTCCATATGTTAAGATTTACTTGATTTGGTTATTTTGATATAATCTATAACAACAGTGGTATCTTTTTGTTTCGCTCTGTTTGATGAATTATTTTCACCTTTTTTTCTCAGGGGTCATTATCAGTAAGTTATAAAGAAAAGAGGAAAAATAAGAAAAGGGGAAATATAGTTTAAGGCCTTATTTAGCGGGATAAATATTATTTTTATCTATTTTGCGGAAAATTGAGATGGAAATATGAAAGGATATAAAACGGGGCTCTTCTTAATAGGTATATTACAGATGACCTCTTGTCTGTTTATGGGAAAAGGGGATATTCATCCGGAGTATCCGTCTATAGAGAATTTAGAGGATACGGTTGGATTTCCTTTGCAGGAGTTAGTAATCTATAAGAAAGGAGAAATCGTGGATGTGGAATTTCTGCATAAAGTGAATTTGAAAGAATCCTTTTATTATGTGACCCCAATCAGATATAAGGTAATAGACTATTATAATAAGAAAGGAGAGTTCCAGTTTAGTTTTGACTGCGACAAAGTGAAGAAACAGAACGTTTTTTCAGAAGAAAGAGTGCGCGGGGTGACAAAAGAGGGCCGGTATGTTTTTTATGGACCGGGTACAGAGAAACTATTCCTCTATGATCCCCGTTCTTACCGCCCTGACGATACCATACAACTTATTTTCTATTCTGATCTTTTATATGCTACGTATCCGGACTTTGTAGGGGATGGTCCTGTACATTCCGGGGAACATGTCCGGGAAATGATTCAACGGTATGATCTGCCCATTCCGGAATTTATACCCTTTCCGGATGAAACTCTTTATCCGAATGATAGTATTGGGCAGGCCCGTTATGAGCATGACTATCAACAGGCAAGTATGCAGCGGACCAGTATCCGGACAGAATATGCCATCCGGTTTGCAGAGTCTGACACATCTGATATGTATATTACCTATTTAAGCGCGCTGAAAGGATCACATACTGTAGTGGTAGATATGAACAGAAAGTTAGCGCTCTCTTTGGAGACTATCTACAGTTCGAAAGAGATAGAAAAACTTCCGGCACTGACATCGGAATATATTAAAGCGGATGATTCGGCCCCTGGGAATTTATTTGAAATGGAGTTAGAAGAGAGAGTTCTTCATTCTGTTAGTTCCGGGACAGGAAGAGGTGGTTTATGGAAGAGTCAACGCATGTATTATTATTCCCTTATATTCCAGCAAACAGATACCATTCATTTCAAAAGTTATCATTCATTGAAAATAGATGATTATACAAAAGTAAAAGATAAATATGTGCTTATTCTGTATTATTATTGGGACAATAAAAGATGTTTCTTTTTTGAATATACACCTGCGAAATAAAGGATAGCCGGATAGTAAGATTTTCTTCTTACTTTTGCCCGGCAATTGAATTCTACTAACACCTATGGCAAAGAAACAGACTACAACCAAAAGAAAAAAAACAAGTACGTCCCGCCGGAAAAAATCACCGGGCAAAGTTTCTTCCATCTATTCACTGATGAAACAGGTGGGCAAATGGGGGCTTATTTTGTTTCTATGTATGATTGCTTTGCTTTTCGTAATAGAATTTTACCAGAAGGACCATTCCGGAATTTTCCATCGCCAGAAGGCATCCGAACCGGAAGGGATAGAAATGCCCCGGTCCACACCGGATCCCACCTCTAAACCAACAGAGCCGGTAAAAACTCCCGGGACGGCTGCACAGCCAATCAAACCGGCACCGCAGAAACAGCCGGCCGTTTTTGTTATGCCGGAAGGAGCAGAGATTCCCCGCCTGATGGCCAACCGTAGTGAACAGGTTATTGAGCACGAAGGCTATGTCGTCTCTTATAATTCTACCTATAAAATAGCGAACTGGGTAGCTTACGAGCTGACGGACGAAGAAGTGAATAATAAAAATACAGAGCGTACGAATAAGTTTGTACCGGACCCGATGGTAAAAGGAGCTACGGCTTTGAATGAGGATTACACGAAGACCGGTTTTGACCGGGGACACCTGGCACCTGCCGGAGATATGCGCTGGTCAGCCAAAGCGATGCGTGAATCTTTTTACCTGAGTAACATCTGTCCCCAGCATCCGAAATTAAACCGGGGAATCTGGAAGACGCTGGAAGAACAGGTACGCAAATGGGCCTTACAATATAATGAAGTCTATATCGCGACCGGTCCGGTTATAGAGGAGGAGATGCGGGTCATGGGAAAAAACCGGGTAGGTGTTCCGGACTATTTTTATAAAGTAGTCTGTGTGGTGGTAGATAACCGGCCCGTAGGAATCGGTTTTCTGTTTGAAAACAAAGATTACCGGAAAACACCTCTTCAATCAATGGTGATCCCCATTGATAGTGTAGAGAAAGTTACCGGGATTGATTTCTTCTACAAACTACCCGAAGAGATCCAACACAATATGGAATCAAAAATAGAATGGGAACATTGGACGTTTTAGGCTCACATTGCTTGCAGAAGTAAGAAGGTAAGAAGCAAAAAATATTCATAACTTCTTAACTTCTCACTTCTTAACTTCTGGTTTCTATTTTTTTTCCTACCTTTGTCTGAAGCAAATAAACCACTAAACCACATCGGTTTTATGAAACAGCGAATTATACAAAGTGTCTTTTTCTTCCTGTTTGTCGTGTGTCTGGTGACAGCGGTCTTCTCGTTTGCCCATGAACATGACCGCTTTGATTCTCTGGCACTTTTGGTTGGAGCCGTCAGTAATTTTACAGCCTGGCTGGTACTGTACCGCCAGCAGAAAGGGAAACCGGATGCTTTAGTACGTTTTGCGACCGACCGCCGGATGGGAGTCTTTTATATTCTTACCTCCGGAGTCTTTTTGCTTCTTACAGCGATCTCTTTCTATTTTACTCCCGAAATCCTTACTCCGGCCACGCTTTTTTGTTGTGCGGTTAGCCAGTTATCCGGTTACAGGATCTTTATCCGTCAACAGAGGCAAACAGCCAGGGAGGAATAAATAATGTATAACGTATAAATGAAAAGACAGAATGAAAAAGATTGTTTTATTGGTAGTCGTTTTAGTTGGATTAGCCGCCTGTTGTCCGCAACAGGAAAATACACCGGCGGAAGTAAACAAACAGGAAGTGGTTATTGAAAACATCATGAGCCGGCGTAGTGTCCGTGATTATACGGATCAACAGGTGACCAAAGCTGAACTGCAAACATTGATGGAATGTGCGATCAATGCTCCCAGTGCCGTTAATCGCCAGCCGTGGCAGGTACGTGTCGTACAGAATCAGGATGTATTAAACAAGATCCGTGCAGTCAATGAACGAACCATTTACAATGCACCGACCGTGATTTTCATCGCGCATGAAAAAGAAAACAGGTGGAGTGCATTCGACTGTGGTTTGCTGACAGAGAATATTCTCCTGGCAGCTGAATCCATGGATCTGGGAACCTGTGTGGTAGGCTCAGTGACCTCCGTTTTATATGCATCTGAAGGGAAAGAGATCCTTGAGGCCCTGAACCTGCCGGAAGACTATGAGGTGATCGTTGGTATTTGCCTGGGACATAAAAATCAATACCCCGAAGCCAAACCCCGCGATGCCGCGAAAGTGACCTACATCGATTAAGGCTGAATATATGCGTCTTTCAGCCAAAATTGTCTCTGTTCCCTGCGAAGGCGGGGACCGCATTAGAACAGGCTCAGGTTACAATATAAAAGAGTAATAAAACCTGCTAGTATGCGATCCCCGCCTTCGCGGGGAACAGAGGTGGCTTTTGCTCAAAAACACCGGATTAATCCGATGGAATAACAATCATATAAGTTGTCACGCATACCGTGGTGGTAGCGTAGCGAAACAATGTTCTTTTTGTATTCATATTGAAACCGGTTACGTATCACCAGTGGTTTATCCCCATTTTTCTTGTAACCGCTGAAACCGGCACATTCGGATGAAAAAGTAAAACGTTTATAGGTGGCGGTTACACCACCTCCAAACGAAGGAGCGTCATTCTGCCGGAGATATACCAGATTGGTCATCCAGCAGTAGAACCCACCCTGGGCCTGCAGACGGATGGAGGCATTATTGGAGTCGTCGCGATAAATATCTCTGCCTATATTCACATCAAACCAGTAGGAAGCCGCATCCGTATAGCGGGCGTATGCCACCTGGTCACCGCTGGCTGTTTTTATAGTTGCACTGAAAAGAATGTCCAGGAGTTCTTTCTTTTTTAATACCTGAAAAATAGCGCTCACTACAATATCCCCCTGGTTTTTACTCCGGGTAGTAGTGCCGGCAGCATGCCGTTCCACCATCACTTCCTCCGTAGTCCGGTATCTTTCATTGATGACATACGTAACCTCAAGAGCTGCCCGTCCTCTGACAAAAGGAACCACCAGCCGCAGAAACCAGTCCCGTGTTTTATCTCCACTATAATGATAATATTCAAAACGGCCTTCCACTTCCCAGCGGTCATAGGTGAGGCCGTTTCTCATCGTGGGTATCGGAAAGGCGTTTGGACCGAAATAACGGGGAGAATAGATGATTTTATCCTTATTCTCTGACCAGTTATCAGCCAAACATGAAAAATTAATAAAAAATGAGGCAAGTAAAATCAAAAAGGTTCCGGTAAATGTTTTCATGAAAAAATATAATTAATAGTTAACCCCGATGTAATTACAAACTGAGTTACTACATTTGTATCAATCGATTCTACTAATTAGATAATATATATGAGACATTTGTTTTTTAGAAAGTTACTCTTTATAGTAACAACTTTTTGCGCGGTATGTTTTACAGAGGCGCAAAATCCCATCAAGACGCTGATCGTAACCGGACAAAATAATCACAACTGGGAAGTGAGTAGCGTAGCGCTGAAACAAATACTGGAAAATTCAGGCCTTTTTCAGGTGGAAGTAGCGGTATCACCGGAAAAAGGGACAGATATGTCCGGATATGTTCCGGATTTTAAGGCCTATAAACTGGTGGTACTTGATTATAACGGGGATGCATGGCCGGAAGAGACCAAAGCGGACTTTGTGAACTATGTAAAGAACGGCGGAGGTGTGGTTGTGTATCATGCTGCCAATAATGCATTTCCGGATTGGGAAGAATACAACGAGATTTGCGCGCTGGGGGGCTGGGAAGGCCGGAATGAAATGTCCGGGCCCTATGCTTACTGGATGGGTGGCAAACTGATGAAAGACAACTCTCCGGGTATTGGTGGTTCGCATGGAAAACAACATCTGTTTAATCTGACCGGACGCTCGGAAAATCATCCTATCATCCGTGGATTACCCAACCGCTGGTTACATGTATATGACGAATTATATGACCGGATGCGGGGACCGGCGAATATCAAGGAGGTGATCTATACCGCTTATTCGGATACGGATACTGGCGGTTCCGGACGGGAAGAACCATTGATATTTACCGTAGAATACGGAAAAGGGCGGGTATTTCATACTATGTTAGGACATGCCGGTGAGTCCCTGAAAGAGAATATGGCGATGCAATGTACCGGTTTCCAGGTCACTTTATTGCGGGGGGCTGAGTGGGCTGCTACCGGAAAAGTTACACAGAAAGTTCCCAAAGATTTCCCCAGTGCCACTGACATGTCTATGCGCAGTGATTACAAAGCCCCGGCGGATGTGCAATACTGGTAATGTATTTTGTTCCCCGCCTTCGCGGGGAACAAAGTGTATGTATTTACCGGAGCCCTTCTACTTCTTCTGTGCGGATAGGAATTTTCTTTCCTAACAGGCGGGCACCATTTTCAGTGATCAGGTAATCCTCTTCATTCCGGATACCACTGAAGTCTTTATAAGTTGCTACTTTTTCGTAATTGATAAACTCCGTAAATTTGTTCTGTCCTCTCCACAGGTCAATCAGTTCCGGAATAAAATAGATACCCGGTTCAATGGTCAGCACAAAGCCCGGTTCCAGTGTGCGTCCCAGGCGCAGCGATTTACGTCCGAACTGCGTACTTTTAGGACGTCCGTCGTATCCCACATATACTTCTCCCAGGTTTTCCATATCATGCACATCCAGTCCCATCATATGGCCCAGTCCGCAAGGCATAAACAGGGCATGTGCACCTGCCTGTACAGCTTCGGCCGGATCCCCTTTGGCAAAACCAAGTTCTTTCATGCCTTCCATGATCACTTCGCACGCTTTATCATAAATGGATTCAAACAATACCCCCGGTTTAAGAGC
The DNA here is from genome assembly GCA_021201565.1 of Tannerellaceae bacterium. Classification (GTDB taxonomy): domain Bacteria; phylum Bacteroidota; class Bacteroidia; order Bacteroidales; family Tannerellaceae; genus UBA4116. The sequence continues at coordinate 1,344 of JAJQES010000413.1, read as the reverse complement.
GGCTACGGCCGCTTCGTGGGCTGCTACCGAAATATCGTAAATTTCTTTCTGGCGGGTGGTAAAGGTAGAATCAGCCGGAATAGTGGAAGACATATCACCGGCATACCCCATTTCCGTTTCAGCTCCTGCGTCCAGCAGTAACATATCTCCGCTTTTAATAATATTCCCATGATAATGGTTGTGTAAGGTTTGCCCGTTGACCGTAGCGATCACCGGGAAAGAAAGCTGGTAGTTTTGAGCCAGCGCTACCTCGGTTACAGCCGCAGCGATATCACTTTCACGCAGGCCGGGACGTACTGTACGCATAGCCGTCAGGTGCATATCAGCAGTGACAATACAGGCCTTTTCAATTTCGGCGATCTCCTCTTCACTTTTATAATTACGCTGGTTAACCACACCTAAAATAAACGGAACAGAAGGCGTTTCCGTACCCGGAATAATATCCAGCCATTGTAACAGTTTAATCTGGTGTTCAGCGCGGTAAACAGGAAGATAATGAATTGTTTGTTGTTGAGTCCGGGCTTTTTTCAGGTAGTCCGCAATAGCAGCCGCCGGACGGATGTCACTGATACCTACTGATTCACCTTTTTCCTGTAAAGTGGGCTGAGTACCCATCCAGACAATCGCATCAATGGTCAGTTCATCCCCGAAAATAATTTCCCGGTCATTATCAATATCAATGACTGCGTTTAATCCGGCATAGGGGAGACCAAAGAAATAAAGGAAGGTGGAGTCCTGGCGGTAATGATAGGTATTATCTGCATAGTTCATACCCGATTCGTCGTTTCCGGTAAATAGTAAAAGTCCGGAACCGATCGTCTGTTTCAATTTGGCTCTCCTGGCCATGTACGTTTCTTTACTGAACATAATCTTATGGTTTTTGTTTGATGCAATCAAAGATAATAAAATAACCTGAGACTGCTATCCCCGGTAAATGAAAATACCTGGTTTCAGGTAGGAATCCAGAGAATTGTTTTATCTTTGAAACATGTATAATCCCAACCAGTAACGTATGGAAAAAAAGTATAACCATTCCGGTGTAAATTCCGGAAACAGTCATCTGGAAGAACCGGCCATATCCTATGGGTTACCGGAAGAAATAAATAATACCTGTTATAATATATCCGGAGAACATTTATTACAGGAAATAGAAGAAGGGGAAAAAGATATCCAGGAAGGTCGGGTTTATACGATGGAACAAGTAAGGAAAATCGTTTTAGGATGAAAATTATATTTACCCGGAAAGCCTTAACCAAACTTGAAAATATTTATAGCTTTTATTCAGAATATAATGAGAAGATTGCTATAAAGATTTGTAATGAAATTTTGGATGAAATAGATTTA
>JAJQES010000482.1 GCA_021201565.1 Tannerellaceae bacterium | reverse complement strand
CCCTTATTGCGGAAACTATTTTTTCTGTTATTCCGTTTTTATATTCTTTACCGGGTTTTACAGGATATTTGTTTATAGAAAATGTGTACATGTTGTTTTGCATTTTTTACACTCTCTGTTGGATTTCTTATATCTTTGCAGAGCAAAGCGGTTATAGGTCCAGGGGGAAAGGGGAACGCCGCCGGACTGTTGCTTTAAATAATAAATGAAATGAAAAACCGAAAGGGGTTACTTTTTATAGGGCTGGCACTTCTGGCCCTGGCCGGATTCATTCTTTTTCTGGGATTACCTTCTGTGATCGGGTGGGTATTGCTGGGAGCTGCTATTTGCTTTAAATCTCTCTTTTTACTATTCACTTTCCGGGCACCCGGTTTCAGGATGTCTGCAGGAATGTATATGATCCTGGCAGGAGTAGGATTGATTTTACTGTCTTTACTCTTTAAAAATATATATCCTATGCCTCTGGTGCGGAATCTCCTTTTTTATAGTGCCATTACTTTAAAAGTTGGTGGCGTCTGCCTGTTATTGTACCGGACACGAAAATAGGCGAGCGTAGTTTAACGGACAGAAGGAGTTTTTATTTTCTGGAAGGCAATCCGCAGAGTACCATTGGCAACATAGATAATGCCACACCGGGTATAGCCGTGTTTTGTCAGGATGTGTTGCATCACTTTATTATCTTCATGCGTGTCTACCCGTATATTTCCGCATTGCTCAAAACACCATTGCAGGCAAAAGTCGGCAACTCCTTTACAGGTTCCTGTAGAAGCTAAGCGATGTACAACTCCATAAGGTGTATCATCCAACCAGGAGCCTTCATAAATATGGGCATAGGTCGGATCCGGTTCCCGGCTGAGATAAAACGCTCCCACAATTACCTGTTCATGCAGGCAGATATAGCAATTTCCTTCGTCTATCGTTTGCAGGATCAACTCCTGTGAAGGATAGCCATTGATCCATTGGTTCGCATTTCCGGTTTGCTTCATAAACTCCCGGGCCCGGTCATATACCGTCATAACCGGAATAAGATCTCCCGGAGTTGCTTTTCTTATTTCCATCTTTTTTGTTTAGTGATTCTGAAAAGATAATTATTCACTTACTTAAATTCTTTGCAAAGAGTTAGGAAATATCACTTTCCACATTATCTTTGCTGCAGTTATGCTTTAAATCCAATGAAAACAGATTCCCGTAACGGCTTTATAGATGATGTATTTCTCCTCAGACTGATTCAGAAAGGGGATAAAGAAGCATTCAAATATCTGTTTGATACCTATTTTGCTTCCCTGTGCCGTTTCCTGCGGATTTATACCGGAGACCATACAGTAGCTGAAGAATTGGCATTAGATGTGTTTACGGCTGTGTGGGAAAAAAGGAATGAATTGGAAATCAGGGTTTCCTGGAAAGCCTATCTTTTCCAGTCAGCCCGTAATAAGGCGCTGAATTATTTGCGGGATAACGATCGTTTTGTTTTTGTTTCGGATTGGTCATCGTATGAAAAATCTACTATAGATGATTCGCTGGAATTGAAGGAACTGGAACATCTTATTCAGGAAGCTGTTTGTACGTTGCCGGATCTTTGCCGGGATATTTTTCATAGAAGCCGTATGGAGTATCAGACCAATAAAGAAATTGCCGCCCAGCTAAACATTTCCGTAAAATATGTAGAAGCCCAAATTACAAAAGCACTCAAACATATAAAAAAACATCTGGGAGAGGTTTATTCTTTTCTTTTTTAATGGCTGGACTAAATATATAAAGCAGGCTTTATCATATTACAGTTGTAGTGCTGGTCGGAGGGGATCTCCCGATCCCTGACTAATGAGTATAAGGATCTCCTGATTCGGACTACCCCTCAATCCTTGAAAGCTATCCAAGCAGGTAGTTTATCAACCGGATCACAGATCCTCATACTCCACAGGCGGGGATCCGGAGATCCCCTTCGACCAGACAAAAGCATAGTAGGTCTTGCTAAAAGGTATGGGTGATTGTGGTGAAGGGTATGGGTGAATTGACTACAATCACCCATACCTTTTAGCAAAGTTACCGATACCTTTTACCCTCTCCACCAATAGGGCATGTTTCTCTTAGGTTGGAGAAGGTACTACCGGAATTGCTGATCTTGCTGGTCGGCGGGGATCTCCAGATCCCCGACTAACGAATATAAGGATCTCCAGATCCGGAATTCCCTCAATCCCTGAAAGCTATACAAGCAGGTAGTTTATCAATCGGATCATAGATCCTCATACTCCACAGGCGGGGATCGGGAGATCCCCTTTGACCAAAAGAAAGACCAACCTGTTCCCCGGCTTAACCGGAGAACAAGAAGGATATTTATAACTTTCATGCTACTCTCCATTTTTTTTTCAAAAAGTTGTAGGGTTGTTTGGTTTTGATGTGTCTTATGTGAAAAGGATGGAATAAATGAAAAAACAAATACCCTGGGATCTGTTGATCTCACACCTTAAAAAAGATACTACTGAACAGGAAGAACAGACACTTACCGAATGGCGGTCATCCGGTGAGAATGAATCTGTATATCAGGAAATAGTATCTTTATGGGATAGTATTCTGACCGGTTCGGCTTCCTATCATCCGGATACCAGCTATTATTGGGAACAAATGAGAGCCCGGATGGAAGCAGGGAAGACAAAAAAAACATTTACTCTGCCGGCACATACAGTACGCATAGCGGCCGCTGCCGTTATAATTCTTTTCCTTTCTGTCTTTTCTTCTTATTTTATTACCAAACGTTATTACCAGCCGTCTGAAAGTGTACAGACATATAGCGCGCTGAATGGTAAATCGCAAATGAGGCTGCCGGACGGAACTACGGTTTGGCTGAATATTGGTTCTACACTTACTTATAAAACGACCTTTCTGAAAGACCGGCAGGTCCTGTTAGACGGAGAAGCATTATTTGATGTCCAAAAAGATCCCCGGCACCCTTTTGTGGTAGCAGCAGGAGAGGTAAAGATCCATGTATTAGGCACTCAATTCAATGTCGAAGCCTATGCAAAAAAAGAATCCATACGGGTGGCTTTGCTAAATGGAAAAATATCCGTGTATGCCCTGGAACAGATGCTGAACATGGAACCGGGTGAAATAGTCACGTTTGACAAAAAAACATTCCAGCTGACAAAGGCCCAGAATGATGTCCATTTTGAGGCTTTCTGGGCCAATAACTCCTATACATTTAATGCGCAGCCATTAAGTAATATCTGCAAATATCTGGAACGTTGGTACAATATCCGGATAGACCTGGATCCGGCCATTGCCGATTCACAGGCTTATACGTTTACGATCACAAACGAACCGTTGGAGACTATTTTACAGATCATGTCACGTATCAATCCGATCCAATATTCTTTTGAAGAGGATAACCGTGTGATAATAACGAATGTTTCACCTTAAAAAACAGAAAGCCTATGAAATAAGACCCATGTAAAAACAAAAAACTGCCCGGTATAGTGGCCGGACAGTTTAAGAGGAGAAAAATCTCCTGAAAGAAAAACACCTGAGTCGTATTCAAAATTGGACCTTTGTAAAGAC
>JAJQES010000050.1 GCA_021201565.1 Tannerellaceae bacterium | reverse complement strand
ATCTACAAGTATTCTACGAACAAGCCATTCCGAAAGTAGGATGGGATAAATACAGCCTCATCAACCTCAAGTTCAAAGATCAGATCGTTTGTACAAAGAAATAAAACCCCTCTTTCGGGTTTATAACCCGGAAGTGAAACATCGGTAAGTTTGTAATTAACTTACTTGCTGTGGAAAGACACCTATTTGTTTCCATATCCCTTTGCTTGTATGTATAGCCGCTTTGCGACTATGGAAATTACAAATTTCCAAATGTTTCTGCTCCGGATTACAAACCCGAAGCAAAGGGCAAAGGTATTTTTATTTCTGTTGTTCCCACTCAGCGGCTACTTTCTCTAATTCTTTATACCACTCTTCTCCGAATTTACGGATTAAGGGCGTTTTCAGAAAACGATAAACAGGCACACCCTCTTTTTTACCCAGAATCTCCGCGGCTTTACAAACAGCCCACCGGTCATAATTGACCGCCCGGTAAGTAGCATAATTGGCTACCCGGACCGGATAGAGATGGCACGAAACAGGTTTATAATAATTGGTTTTACCGGCACGAAAAGCTCTCTCGATAGCACAACTACAAGTGCCATCCGCTTCATAACAGGTAAACACACAGTTTTTTCCATCTACAATAGAGGTCACCAGATCACCATCATTATCCACATAAGCTACACCCTGTTCCTCAATAATGGCCTGTGCTTCAGGGGAAAGATCCTCCCAGATGACAGGCAACACCTTTTCCAGTTCCGCGACCTCTTCATCCTCCAAAGGCGCACCGGAATCACCTTCCACACAACACTCTCCCTTACATTGTCCCAAATCACAGATAAACCTGCCTTCCAACAGGTCCAGACTCACCAGGGTATCATCTATTTGAATCATAATTTATAAAAAGTAGTTAGTAGTTGGTAGTTAGTAGTTGGTAGCATCCTTTAGAGAAATTATTTACCCTCCGTTCCCATAAAACAGTTGGTAGTTTGTAGGGAGAAACAGATGTTTCTACTAATCTACTAACTACCAACTACTATCTACCGCATTGACAACGTCAATGCCTTATTTAATCAACGTTTTCCCGGTCATTTCTTCCGGTTGTTCCATTCCCAGAATAGTCAGGATAGAGGGAGCTACATCCGCCAGGATACCGTCTTCCACCTTTGCGTCCTTGTTTTCAGTCACATATACAAATGGAACCGGATTCAAAGAGTGAGCCGTATTGGGTGATCCGTCTTCATTCAGCGCATTATCCGCATTCCCGTGGTCTGCGATAATAATCGTTTCATATCCGTTGGCTTTAGCTGCCTCTACCGTATCACGCAGACAGGCATCCACCGCAACCACAGCTTTTTCTATCGCCTCATATACACCGGTATGGCCTACCATATCGCCATTGGCATAATTACATACAATGAAATCATATTTATTTTCATTGATAGCAGCGACCAGCTTCTCACACACTTCATAGGCACTCATTTCCGGTTTCAGGTCGTACGTAGCCACTTTCGGGGAAGGAACCAGGATACGCTCTTCTCCGTCAAACGGAGTCTCACGTCCCCCATTAAAGAAGAATGTAACGTGCGCATATTTTTCTGTTTCCGCAATATGCAGCTGTGTTTTATCAGATGCCGAGAGGTATTCCCCCAGCGTATTAGTCACATTATCTTTATCAAACAGAATATGCACACCGGTAAAGCCGGCATCATACGGAGTCATACAATAAAACTGAAGTCCCGGAACGGTTTTCATACCCTCTTCCGGCATATCCTGCTGAGTCAGAACGATAGTCAATTCTTTAGCACGGTCATTCCGGTAGTTAAAGAAGATCACTACATCTCCTTCTTCAATCACAGCAACCGGTTTACCATTTTCCACATGTACAATCGGCTTTACAAATTCATCTGTTACCCCTTCTGCATAGGATTCCTCCATGGCCTGCACCATATCAGTTGCCGCCTTACCGGTACCGTTTACCAGCAGGTTATATGCTTCCCGGACACGTTCCCAGCGTTTATCCCGGTCCATTGCATAATAACGGCCAATAATTGAAGCAATTTTACCGCCATTTCCGGCCAGATGCTTCTCCAGTTGTTCAATAAAGCCTTTACCGCTTTTCGGGTCTGTATCACGGCCATCCATAAAACAGTGCACATACGATTTGCAGACCCCATATTCCTGGGCAATATCCGTCAGTTTCATCAGGTGTTCCAGTGAACTGTGGACTCCTCCGTCCGAAACCAGCCCTAAAAAGTGGATCTGTTTATCATTTTCTTTAGCATACTTATACGCATTTTGGATCTGCGGATTGTCCAGAATAGAGTTATCACGGCAGGCAATATTGATTTTCACCAAATCCTGATATACTACGCGGCCCGCGCCTATGTTCAGGTGCCCTACTTCAGAGTTTCCCATTTGTCCGTCAGGTAAACCTACATTTTCACCGGATGCCTGCAACTGTGAGTTAGGGTAACTTTCCAACAGATAATCCCAGTAAGGAGTTGGTGTATTATAGATTACATCATTTTTACCTTTACTGCCTATACCCCATCCATCACAGATGAGTAAGAGTGCTTTTTTGCTCATGTCCGAAATATTATGTTAAATATATTTGTTTTTCCAAAATCGTTGCAAAGATAAGCATTTCCAGTGTAATAACATTTGTCGCAATGTATTACTTTTGTAGTTACGATGAAAAAAGAGATCAATGATAAACAATTAGGCACTATACTACTACGTACCCATCCCCGCGCCAAACATTATACCCTCCGTGTATCCGGTGGAAAGGTAGTAGCGACCATGCCTGTCCAGGGAGATGAGATCCGGTTATTCTCCTTTATAGAGGAAAACCGGAGTAAACTATATACACTTTTACAGAACAGAAGTACTTTTTCCCGGCCATTAAATGAATCTTCAACCGATCAATATATGACCTTCCGGCTTCATATTTTCCGCACAGATCGGGAGAATTTCTATATGAATCTCAATCAGGGAATTCTGCACATTGCCTGCCCACAAAATACCTGTTTTGAAGACGGACATGTACAAACCATCCTCCGGGACTTTATCGAACGTGCCCTGCGTCATGAGGCCAAACGGGTTCTACCCCAACGGCTGCGGGAGCTGGCTCAACGGTATGGGTTCACCGTCCGGCACATACGGATCAATAAAAGCCGGTCACGCTGGGGCAGTTGCAGTTCCAATAAGGATATCAACCTTTCCCTTTCAGTAATGACGCTTCCGGCACATTTGGTCGATTATATCCTATTGCATGAACTCTGTCATACCATTGAATTAAACCATAGTGACCGGTTCTGGGAACTCATGGATAAAGTCACTCAAAACAGGGCCATCCAGCTCCGCACCGAATTAAGAAAGTACCATACAGTATAATCCCGGCCAAAACCGGGCTACAATCTTAAGCGGGCCTTTTTATTAACTTTCGCTGGCGCCGATTTCCAATTCGGAAATCCGCGTCAGCGGGAATAGTTCTTTCCTCCTCATAAATGTTTTTTTGTTGAAAAGTTTGCCACTTTGCTACCACTTCCCTGTTAATAAATTCGC
>JAJQES010000068.1 GCA_021201565.1 Tannerellaceae bacterium | reverse complement strand
CGGGTCACGGGTAAAGTCGAGCTGGAAATCATACAATATGTCTTCCACATACGGCACGTCACCATACAGATAGACGAGGGTACGGTACCCATAGGCACGGAAAAAACGGGCTTCGGCCTGGAAGCGGATTTTATCTGTAGGCTGGTCCCAGTTATCGTTTTTCTCCGAATAATTGAGAATCAGATTGGCTGAGGAAATCAGGCTGTACGCCCATTCCCAGTAAGAATACACAAATGTTTCCTGAGCGGTCAATGTTAAATTGGCAAATGCTGTGAGGGAACCGTCACTGTTTATTGCCTCTACAATATCGGTAGCTACCTGCAGGGCTTCATAAGGACACGCGCCTCTATGGATGAAGGCTCCTTCTTCCCCCCAGGTATTGTATTCGGAACGGGTAAGTGCATACAACCCTGTAATACCGACTTCAAAGCCATACGTACTTGTGAATGTATTGGTAGGTGCCAGTTCTGATTTGAGGTTTTCGGTAAGAAAATCCGAACATCCTGTTGTTGGTATTAATAACACGGACAGGAGTCCTGCTGCTATGATGTTTTTTATTTTCATATTGTATGTTGATTTAGAAAGTTAAATTTAATCCAAACATATAAGAGCGGGCTGTTGGATAGGAAGCCATCCAGCCATTGTCATGGTTCAGGAGCTGTCGCATGTTCGCAAATGTATGCAGGTTATTTACGCTGACATTCATATCGATTCCACTCAGTCCTACCTTTTGAGCCTGCGCTCTGCTTAACCTGTAACCCAGTGTTATATTTTTAATCTGTACGTAGGATAGTTTTTTGTAAAAACCGTGTTCGTAATTATTCATATAAGCCGGAGAGATCACATCAGCATCCGGGTTTTCCGGCGTCCAGTAATTGACACCACGCAGATAATTCGTTTTCCCATTGGTCCATCCACTGGGGTTAGCCGCGTTATTCTCCCGCCAGACTCCGAAGACTCCATTGAGCAGGAATGAAAAATAGATATTTTTGTAGGAGAACCTGTTCCCCATAGACATGGTAAAACTGGGCAATTTAGATCCGATCACTTTTCTGTCCTCGCCGTCAACAATTCCATCTCCGTTGACATCTTCCAGTTTCGCATACCCGGGAGCAGCACCGGATTGAATCTCTACCTGGCTTCCATCTTCTTTTGTATAGAAGTACTCATCGTCCTGTTGCCAGATCCCTACTACATTGTAGTCATAAATTACACTTAGCGGCTGTCCAATAAACCATTTGTTGTTGATGTCATCCAGGCCATCCCCTCTTAATTCAACGATTTTATCCCGGTTCAGGGAGAAGTTGAAGTCGGTTGTCCATGTAAAGTCTTTTTTGCGGATGTTTTGTGAATTCAACACGATCTCAATCCCTTTGTTACGGGTCTGGCCGATATTGTCCCAGATGGAGCTATACCCATTCATAATCGGGACATTGCGTTTCATCAGCAGGTCATGTGTATTGGAAACGTACAGGTCAATGGTTCCACCGAGACGGCTTTTAAAGAACTGGAAGTCTATTCCCAGATTGGCTGTATAAGTGGTTTCCCATTTCAGATTGGGGTTTCCGACGCCATCCCCTGCGAGATAAACAGTATTTGCATAGTTACCTCCATCTCCCCAGATGTATTTTACTTTGGAATAAAGACGGTCTAATGTCCTGTATGCGGTAATCGCCTGGTTCCCATTGGCTCCGTAAGAAGCTCTGATTTTAAGCATATCCACCCATGTGGCAGTGTGCTTCATAAAGTTTTCTTCTCCTATATGCCAGGCAAGGGCAGCCGAGGGAAAAAAAGCGTATTTATTATTTTCACCGAACACAGATGCTCCGTCCGAGCGGCCGGTAAGGGTAACCATGTATTTATTTTTATATCCGTAGTTCAGACGGCCCATGTAGGAGATCATGGCTGTTTCGGATTGCCCGGAGGACACGGTTTGATTGCGTTCGGCTGTAGCCATCATGTTATACCCGGTATCATCGGTCACAAATCCTTCTCCACTTTGTGAAGTCGATTTATTATGGGTTTCCTGTATACTGAACAATCCTATCAGGTCGAAACGGTGTTCTCCGATTTCACGTTCGTACCGGAGAATATTTTCCCAGGTATAATCATTATAGTGTGAGTTGCTGATAGTGGCTTTTCCACCAATCTTTCCCGGTGTTTCTTTTCCCTCTTCCGTATCACGTCCGTAATACGTTCCGGTGAAACCGCTGCGGTAGTTGTATCCGAAATTGCTGCGGAAGGATAATCCTTTCACGGGTAACAGGATATTGGCATAGGCATTGAGGAAGAAGTTACGGCTGGGGCTGTCCTGTATAGCATTTACATTACGCATCGGGTTTCCCATCAGATCATACTCCATAGGCGCGGATACATAATAGCCGGCTTCGTCTTTGTATTTTCCATACGGACTCTGTTTGATCGCGTGCTCCAGGTTGGGTGTTACTCCACCGGTCTCTTTTTGTACAAATTGGCTACCGAACCCTATGGTAAGCCAATTATTGAAGGTCTGGTCTATATTCATGGAGATGTTGGTACGGGTAAGTTTGGAATTATAGACTACTCCCTCCTGTTCAAGGTGGGCAATGGCTGCCATGTATTTTGTATTTTCGGTTCCTCCTGAAATACTGAGCTGATGGTCCATAGTAAAACCTGTCTGGAACACATAGTCCTGCCAGTCGTGGGTTATCCCGGCGAGGTATCCCTCTTTTTCGGTCTGGGTAATAATATCCCCGGCAACCGGGTCAAGCTGGTCGCCGGTATATCCATATCTTAACCGGCCCATGTCCTGTTGGAATTTTATGTATTCGTTGGGTCCCATAACCTGGATCCGTTGCATGGGTTCAGCCAATCCGACCTGGCCTTTGTAACTTACCTGGGGCTTTCCCTGTATCCCTCTTTTGGTTTGGATCAGGATGACTCCGTTTGATCCGCGCGACCCGTAAATGGCTACCGCGGAAGCATCTTTTAATACGGAGAGATTCTCCACTATATTGGGATCGATATCGACAAGTGCACCACTATAAGGAATCCCGTCAAGCACAATCAAGGGAGAGTTACTTGCGGAAAGAGAATTTTCACCACGGATCAAAAGGGTTTGCGCTGCTCCCGGGGCAGCGTTGCCGGTAGTAATATTCAGACCTGCCACCTGACCCACTAAACGGTCCATCAGGTTGGTGGTAGAAACCATATCCAGTTTTTCTTTTCCAACTACGACCAGTCCTCCTGTGAGGTCTTTTTTCTTTGCTGTACCATATCCGACTACGACTACTTCATCCAGCATGAGGTCGTCTTCCTGCATGGTTACATTTACAATGCCGGAATTATCTGCCCGGACTTCCATATCGGCATACCCTATATAGGAAAAAATAAGGGTAGAGCCCGGAGAGGCTTTGAGGGAATATTCGCCGTCTATATTTGTAACGGTTCCTACATGCTGGCTTTTTATACGAACATTCACTCCGATGAGTGGTTCTCCATTTCCGTCGACTACTTTCCCGGAAATAGCTACCGGGTCCTGTTGGGAATAGATGTGGGTTGCTGATATAAGAAATAAGG
>JAJQES010000040.1 GCA_021201565.1 Tannerellaceae bacterium | reverse complement strand
CGTTAAATTCTTCCGGCCACTGGTCTGTGATTCAATCAATAAAATTGGTAACCACACGGGGTTCGGGTTGCGGACGGTTGATACCTGCTGTTTTTCCGGCTTGTATACAGTGTAGCAACCATGCCATGTTCCGGGCCAACGTCCGCATGATTTGCAATCCCTCTTTATCTTTCCGTACATCATCCGGGCTAAATCCATGCACCATATTCCAGTATTGCGAAGAAACTACCGGCATATTACTGATTGTAAAATATTTATTTAACTGGTCCAGTGCCGCGGTAGAACCTGCCCGGCGACAGCTTACGATCGCAGCCCCCGGTTTATAAGCCATTTTGTGTGAAGCCGCATAGAACAATCTATCCAGGAACGGAGTAATAAATCCGGAAGCCGAGGCATAATGCACAGGGGAACCGAATATAAATCCGTCAAACTCGTCCAGACGGTCAATCACCTCGTTCACGATATCGTCAATCACACATCGTCCCGTATTCCGGCAGGCACCACACCCCCGGCAACCGGACAGAGGTTTAGAAGCTATATATAAAATCTCCGATCCGATCCCCTCTTTCCCTAATGTTTCGCTGATTTCCTGTAAGGCAGTATAAGTACATCCTTCCTTATTCGGACTTCCATTCACAAGTAATACTTTCATACAATCATTTTTTTTATTATTGGTTAGTACACTTCCTTTCATTCCCACCCAGGCCACTGATCCGCCTATCAGCAGCAAACTTTTTAAGGCATCCCGTCTTACCATATAGCAGTTATTTAATATACGATTCATTTTACAAAGAACGAAAGTAAAAGAATTATTTCAAAAACAAAAGTCTACCACTCATAAAGAGGTTTGTTTGGGGAATCCTCCATGCATTATGTACCATAGGTATTTCATATATTTTGGTCGAAGGGGATCTGGTCGAAGGGGATCTCCCGATCCCCGCCTGTTGACTGTCAGGATCTGTGATCCGAAACTCAAACATCCCTGAGCCTATAAAAAACAAGTAGTATAACGGATCACAGATCCTAATACCCATTTGTCGGGGATCGGGAGATCCCCTCCGACCAGAGACCAGAAAGAAGCTCCGGAAAGAGGAAAATCAACAAAAGCAATACGTTAAAATCTTCTGAACACCACTGATCCGGATTGCGGGTAGTTAATGCCTGCTGTTTTTCCGGCCAAAATATAGTTTCAGGAACAGGTCTATCAAAACAATGGCTACCAGGTAACCCATTGTCGCCGTAACAGTCATTGCCCAGAGTACCGGAAGCCCCCATCCGGTCCAGTAAGAAGGAGCCGCATACGTTCCGATACAAAACCGGATAAACCAGTCTGTAAACAAAAAATTGACCGCCAGCAAAAACGGAAGCAATATACCTATATACACAATGCCGGGAAACCATGTCCGGGAATTCTTCCTGCGGTATTGCCGGATCCGGTATAAATGATATCCTGCACATCCCACCGCCAAAAGAGGAAGAAGAAACGGCTGGATAAGGATCAATCCCCGGGCAACCGGACGGATCTCCGGAGAATAAGAAATCCGGAACACGTCCGGAATATCTTCAAACTCCTCCGCATACACTCCGTCTATTTCCACGGTATACTCTATTACATCCAGCCACATCTTTTCCCGGATAGCCGACGCATCGACATGCAGTTTTAAAGAAGGTAAAGAACTCCGCAGGTCAGTCTCCGGAAAACGGTACTCCACTTCAAAAACACTCACCCAATCGTCATAATAGTGGCATAGAGAGAGGGTAAACTCCAGCTCCAGCGTATGAATACCCGGCGTCAGCATCTCCTCCAGGTAATAGTGGTATCCCCACCTATCCATCCGGTTATCCGGATCAGATTCATCTGTTTTTAACGAGAGTAACTCCACCGGTTGACCATCCAGCCGGATGACTTCACCCGATGTCCACCAGGAGTCCGGAACAAAATCAAACCAAACCTCATCTTTTACGTCAAATGTGTAAAGAACCCGGTTCTCTGCCTTTTTCATCTCCCGGAACAGTATGGAAACAGATTCATGTAACACCTCCACATGTTCAGAAAAGATACATTCATCCAGGCTATAACAGGGCTGCATACGTTCCTGCTGCCACCCCTGCATCTTCACCACACACATCCAAAAGAAACAGCATCCTATTATCCATTTTTTCATACCGCAGACTTTTTCACGAATATACCTGTTTTTTCATTACATATAGAAACCCCTCTCACTTTTACATGGGAGGGGCACCTAACATCCATTCTAATTTAACGTGTGCTAACCTATCATTTAAATGCACCTTGAACGTACTTAAAGGTAGTCATTTACAGTCGTTCACGCCTCTGTTTTTTGCCTCATTCCGGATCATAATCCCGGATCTGCTTAATCAAAATAAACACCTTTTCCAATACCAGTTTCACTATACGTTGAATTTCCGGTTATGACTATACTTTCTTTTACGGAATAAATAAAATACCACCATAGCAAAACCAAAAATAAAAATCCCCGGGGATTAATATCCCAGGTCAACATCCCGGTCCACGGCAGGAATTCCGTCACGCATCCAGCGGGGCATGGGTTTGCCGTTCAGATAATGTTCAAAGAACTGGAACATGCGGCGCTGGAAATCTATTTTGTTAGCCATTTTTTCCGGCCAGTGCGGTTCACCCGTATAGTTGAGCAGCCAGACCGGTTTATTTAGCCTGCGCAACGCCACAAAATATTCCACCCCCAAATGCCAGGGCACATGTCCGTCGGCATCGTTGTGCATGATCAGGATAGGTGTCCATACCTGGTCCATGCTAAATAACGGAGAATTTTCATAATACAAGTCCGGTACTGACCAGATAGAGCCACCGATGCGGCTCTGGCCATATTCATACTGGAAGGAACGGTTCATCCCCGATCCCCCACGAATCCCTCCATAAGCACTAAACATATTTACCACCGGGGCACCCGACTCAATGGCTTTAAACCGGTTGGTCTGGGTTGCCAGATAAGCCACCTGGTACCCTCCCCAGCTATGCCCCTGCGCTCCGATTGCTTTTTCATTGATAAATCCCTCTGCAACCAGCCTGTCAATCCCCGGCATGACCGCCGCATAACAGCTTTCTCCCGGATACCCCTCCGTATAGACTATATCCGGATTAAATACAATATACCCATGACTGTTGTACAGGTGGTAATCAATCGTAGACCGGTGAGGCTCCGGCATCCGGTAGGAATAGAGCGTTTCGGAATTGCGTTCATAGAAATTCACAATCAACGGATATTGTTTTGCCGGGTCAAAATCCGCAGGCTTATAGACAATTCCCTGCAACGGGATACCGTTCAGCGAAGTCCAGTTCACCAATTCAGCCGTTCCCCACCGGAAAGGTTCCTGTTGATGCATCTGGCGGGTGATCTGTACCGGCTTCTTAAAAGTCAGGTCACATGACCAGATATCCGGATATTGAGTATAGGTCTCACGGGTAAAAATAATCCTGACTTCCCCTTTCGCTTTCACAGGAGATTTCAGAAGGAACTACCCGGCAAGCAATTGTTTAGGTGTACACGGTTTGTAAAGCGACATCGAATA
>JAJQES010000465.1 GCA_021201565.1 Tannerellaceae bacterium | reverse complement strand
GAAGTTTTACAGGAGTTTATAAATACCTTCAAGGCCTTTTTTCTGAAAAAAGGAATTATAGTTACTCTTCTTTTTATTCTGTTATTTCGTTTGGGAGAGTCACAGTTACTGAAGATGTCTACAGCTTTTCTGGTTGGAAGTCCCCTGGAAGGAGGGATGGGAATTGATACGGAAGCTATTGGGTTGATTGTCGGAACAGTAGGCATTATTTCTTTGTTGGCCGGGGGTATTCTGGGAGGTGTGGTCATTGCCCGTGACGGACTGACGCGCTGGCTACTCCCTATGGCAGTAGCTGTATCTTTACCTAATATCCTTTACCTTTATTTGGCGTATGCTTTGCCGGATAATCTGCTCGTTGTCAATATATGTGTTGCTGTAGAACAGTTTGGATATGGTTTCGGAGTAACCGCCTTTACCATGTATATGATGTTGTTTTCGGAAGGTAAATATAAAACTTCTCACTATGCATTATGTACCGGGTTTATGGCATTGGGAATGATGGTGCCGGGCATGGCGTCCGGATGGATTCAGGAACAGATCGGTTACCAGCACTTTTTTATCTGGGTCATGATCTGCTGTATTCCCGTTTTTTTCGTCATTCCATTCCTTAAAATAAAGTGAATTTGGTTATTCATTTTCTTCGTAATAATACGAATAGTCAATGCCTTTCATAAAGAGCTCACGGTCGTTTATTTTATCTGTAAGGGCATTTTTCAGCAAGGTCTTTAATTTTGTGCTGTCTGTTGAACTTTGTACCATTGCATTCAGGTAATCCTTTTTATTGATCCGGCTCCAATCCACGCATTTCTTTAGTCGTTTTTTTAAAATCAAGTCTAACCAAATCCGTGTGCTTCGTCCGTTACCTTCCATAAATGGGTGGGCAATGTTCATCTCTACATATTTATCAACAATTTTTTCAAATGTATTTTCCGGCATTTCTTCAATCTCCTTTAAAGTATTGCCTAAAAAGTGCGACACAGCAAACTGAAAACCTCCTTTTGAAATGTTTTTCTGCCTGATCTGCCCTGCGAAATCGTATAAACCACCGAAAATATAGGCGTGGATTTGTTGCAGACTTTTCGTAGTTCCGATTTCCTCATCAGCAATAAGGTTGCTTTCAAAAAAAGAATAGGCTTTTTTCTTGCTTTGTCCGTCAATACTGGTGTTGCTATATGTAAACCAATCCAGAAACTTAATAGCTTTATTATTCGGAAACTGTTTAGCAAGAGAAATAACCCCATCGCTATCAAGCACATTTGAAAGCCGCATTTTTCCATCAGGTGATCTTAATTTCAACTGGGTAGTGATACTACCCAGTTCATTGCCTTCTTTTTTTAGTTTAGCTTTGAGATATTTCCAATAGTTTCTTGTCTTAGTGTAATCGTTCTGCTCTGTAAGAACAGCGACAATATCTAAAACAGAAAACCACCATTTGTTGTTTTCTTCATCCCAAATGGCACGAACTTCCCGGTCATCAAAGATGCGGATTGATATTTTTGTGTTACTCTCCATGATTGCTACTTTCTTCCAAAAAAATAATTGAATCCAATTAACAAAGATAATCTATATAAAAAGAAAACCCACAGTAAACAATCGATTTACTGTGGGTTTATTATGTCTGTTTGTCTTTTCTGACAGTGATTTACTTCACTTCTTCAAAGTCCACATCAGTTACATTGCCATCCTGTTGATCGTTGCCGCCGGTATTTCCTCCGGGTTGTTGTCCGAAGTCGGGACCTGGTTGCTGCTGACCACCCTGTGCATTATACATTTCCTGGCTGGCAGCATGGAATACATTGTTCAGTTCGGCAGTAGCTGCGTCGATTGCTGCAATGTCCTGTGCTTTGTGAGCTTCTTTCAGTTTATTGAGTGCAGTTTCGATCGGTGCTTTTTTATCAGCAGGTAACTTATCGCCCAGATCCGTCAATTGTTTTTCAGTCTGGAAGATCAGGCTATCTGCCTGGTTCAGCTTGTCGATCCGTTCTTTCTCTTTCTTGTCCGCTTCTGCATTGGCGGCAGCTTCGTCTTTCATCCGTTTTACTTCCTCATCACTCAGACCGCTGGATGCTTCGATACGAATACTTTGCACTTTACCGGTTCCTTTATCTTTTGCGGATACATTCAGGATACCGTTGGCATCAATATCAAAACTTACTTCAATCTGAGGTACGCCCCGTGGAGCAGAAGGAATTCCATCCAAATGGAAACGGCCAATCGTTTTATTATCACGAGCCAGTGAACGTTCACCCTGCAGCACGTGGATCTCTACTGAAGGCTGGTTATCAGCCGCTGTCGTAAAGGTCTCCGATTTCTTAGTCGGGATAGTCGTATTTGCCTCAATTAGTTTGGTCATTACGCCTCCCATTGTCTCAATACCTAATGAAAGAGGAGTGACATCAAGCAACAATACATCTTTTACCTCACCGGTCAATACTCCACCCTGAATAGCAGCCCCTACAGCTACAACTTCATCCGGATTTACACCTTTGGACGGAGCTTTACTGAAGAATTTTTCTACCACAGCCTGTACAGCAGGAATACGGGTAGAACCACCTACCAGAATTACTTCGTCAATATCTGAAGTGGTTAAACCTGCATCTTTTAAAGATTGACGGCAGGGCTCGATACATGCCTGGATCAAACTGTCTGCTAATTGCTCAAATTTAGCACGGGTCAGGGTTTTCACTAAGTGCTTGGGAATACCATTAACCGGCATAATGTAAGGCAGGTTGATCTCTGTGCTTGTAGTGCTTGATAATTCAATCTTCGCTTTTTCAGCAGCTTCTTTCAGACGTTGCAGTGCCATCGGGTCCTTCCGGAGATCCAGGCCTTCTTCCCGTTCAAATTCTTCAGCCAGCCAGTCGATAATTACGTGGTCAAAGTCATCACCTCCCAGGTGAGTATCCCCGTTGGTGGATTTTACTTCAAATACACCATCCCCCAACTCAAGGATTGAAATATCAAACGTACCGCCCCCTAAGTCGAATACGGCAATCTTCATGTCTTTATTCGTCTTATCCAGACCATACGCCAGAGAAGCAGCTGTTGGTTCGTTTACAATACGGCGTACTGTCAAACCAGCGATTTCACCGGCTTCTTTTGTTGCCTGACGTTGTGCGTCATTAAAGTAGGCCGGTACGGTAATAACCGCTTCGGTTACTTCCTGTCCCAGATAATCTTCTGCTGTTTTTTTCATTTTCTGCAGGATCATTGCAGAGATTTCCTGTGGAGTATACAAACGACCGTCAATGTCTACACGTGGGGTGTTGTTATCTCCTTTTACTACCATATAAGGTATACGGTTGATCTCTTTTTGTACCTGGTCGTACGTTTCCCCCATAAAACGTTTGATGGAGAAAATTGTTTTTTCCGGGTTTGTGATTGCCTGACGTTTTGCCGGATCACCTACCTTGCGTTCGCCGCCTTCTACAAAAGCAACAATCGAAGGAGTTGTTCTTTTTCCTTCACTGTTGGTAATAACAACCGGTTCGTTGCCTTCTAATACGGCAACACAAGAGTTGGTTGTTCCTAAGTCAATTCCGATAATTTTTCCCATGTTATATCTATATTTT
>JAJQES010000228.1 GCA_021201565.1 Tannerellaceae bacterium | reverse complement strand
CCTGTATCTTTGTCATAATAAAAATGTTAGTATGAAAAAGACAAAGTTTCTTGAATATTATAATCTATTCATAGGATGTTTTTGGGCCATTCTGTTTATTACTCTATGGGTTCAGTTTTTGCCCAGAGCCTCTTGCCTTGAATCATTCTTGTTTACCCTGAGTTTTACGATATGTGCTTTCATGTTTACGACATATGCCAGTAAAGTATTATTAAAAAAGGCATTGTTAAGGCGGAAGATTCCCATATTCTTGTTACAGACTGTAATAGTGACCTTGCTTCTGGCTTTTTCACTTGGTTTAGTCACAGAAGGGTTTTACTTCCTTGAGAGTAAAGGGATATTTCCTGTGTCGGCCTTAATATCGGAAACTCATAATCCTCTATATATTGAATTTCTTGGTATGATCCCTACTTCTATTCTGGTTATATCGGGATTTTGCGGATTGGAATTTTTCAGGGAACATGCCCGGCAGGAAAAATCACATTTGGAAGAACAGTTGCTTTTCCTGCGTAATCAGGTTAACCCGCACATGATGTTCAATGTATTGAATCACATTCATATTCTGATGCAAAAGAATGTCGATATGGCTTCCGAACTTCTTATTAGTTTTTCCGATATTCTGCGTTACCAATTATATGAGTGTAACAATGATATGGTTTTACTGCAAAGGGAGTTGAAGTATATTCAGGATGTGGTAGAGATTGAAAAGCTACGATGGGGTAATGAACTGAATGTAGATTGTCAGTGGGAAGTGGAAAATGACAAAAAAATGATTACCCCTTTCGTGCTTATTTCCTTTATCGAAAATGCTTTTAAGCATGTATCGAGAATGCCGTCTGAAAAAGGTTATGTAAATATATCAGTCAGGCAGAAAGGGGAAGTTTTCACCTTAATGGTTGAAAATTCAAAAACACCTGAACCGCCCCGCAAAAAAGAAGGCGGAGGCTTAGGGTTACTCAATGCAACTAAAAGGCTGTCGCTTGTATATCCGGACAGGTATAAATTAAATATTCACAATACAGATACTGTTTATAGGGTTCATCTGGAAATTAAATTATCTTGATAATTATGGACGAAAATATAGAAAAACAATCCAACAAAACCATATTGCGATGTGTTGTCGTGGATGATGAACCGGTAGCACGGGAAGGATTATCTGATTTTGTTGCAAAGGTGGATTTTCTTGAACTGGTAGGAATGTGTGCCTCTGCTTTGGAAGCTACCGAGTTTATAAATAAGGGAATTGTAGATTTGATTTTTCTCGATATTAATATGCCTTATCTCTCCGGAATGGATTTTCTCGAATCACTTGAGAATCCTCCGCTGACTATTTTCACAACAGCTTATTCGGAATATGCGCTGGATGGCTACCGTTTACAGGTGGTGGATTATCTGATGAAGCCTATCCCTTTTAAACGCTTCTATCAGGCTGCCACTAATGCGTTGCAGACCTTCAAGCTACGCAATCCAGCGGAAAATAGCAGCGGACAGCAGGATTATATGTATATCCGGCAGGGAGATTCCTTCGAGAAAATACATTGGCAGGATATTCTGTATATCGAGAGTATGCAAAACTATGCTAAGTTACATTTTAAGGAAGATACGAAAGTAATTCATCAAACCCTTTCTTCTTTGGAAGAGACTTTACCGCCGGATCAGTTTTTCAGGATACATAAGTCTTTTCTGATTAATATTGCCCGGATTGATTCTATTATGGGAGGTCGGGTTTTTATAGAAGGAAATGAATTGCCCCTTTCCCGACACCGGAAAGATGAACTTTTGAACCAGGTGGTGTATAAGAATCTGATAAGTAAGTAACTATAATACGTAAAAACAGGGCTGCCTCGGTCAAAGGCAGCCCTGTTTTTATATATCCTATCTTTTAGAATCCCCATTTATAACCCACCTGGAAATACATAGAGGGTTGAAAGTTGGGGTCAAATTCTCTGCCGAACCATTTGAAATAATCTTTTATACTTCTGTTGATTACAGAGGCATCCCGGTACCAGACACCTCCACCGGTTAATTGTATAGAAGATGATTTGCCAATTCTAAAATCAGCCTGCAATCCTGATTTCATAGACACCGAACCGAAAATCTTTGATTTTCCGTCCACATCCATTACTGCTGACATACCATCTACTTCAAAGCCGATTAATCTTAATTTGAACCAGTCGTTGAATGCAACTGCTGCCGATACTTCTGCTGCCTCAAGCATTTCGACTTTTACTTCATACTTTCCGTCAATCCTCCAATTCAGATACCCCATTGGCATACCCAAAGGAACCCCGTAGCTATTGGTTACACCCACTCCGATACCGACATCCAGATTATCCCGTAAGTGATAAATGAAAACTAACCCTCCGCTTCCTAAAATACTTTGTGCTTTTATGTGTGAAGGATCGGAATAGATACCGCCACCAAGAACAGCCAACATAGACCAATTCCTGCGAATCGGTCGCAAATGACTGATGCTTAATGTGGTGTTGATAATATCGTCGGGGTGCATGAAAGTGGGTATTTGCTTGTTATTGTATTTTGCATAAGCCGCATCCAATGATACCGCCCACATCTTTATCCGGTTGTTTTCATCCTGTTTAAAGGATAACGGCATACTTAATCCTCCGTTTACTTTAAACATATCTCCCGAACCGCCTGTCTTGTTATTGTTTTCATCTTTAAATGACGAAGAGCCAATATACTCTGATTTGAAATAGACCTGAGCCTGGCTCTCTATCGCTAAAGTTAAACCGAACAGGGTTAAAATAAGTGCTAAGATTTTCATTTGATTTCTTTTTTTTAAATGTTCTGACAGCAAATATCAGCAAGCCTTCCGGGTTGGAGAAATTTATTTGATGACTGGTAGTTTGCTTGTGATTACGGGTAAAGAAAAAGCCTGATACTATTTATATCAGGCTTATCAAGTTGTTAGATTAGAACTTATATCCTACTGTAAGATAGGGATTCCTGTTTCTTATTTTGCTTCCTTTGGTGTCATTGATGTTAGCCAGCCCAAATTCATAACCGGCATTAATGGCAATTCTTCCGTTTTCAACCCCTACGCCACCTGTAAGACCGTAATCAAATCTTTTGAATTTGTTTTTACCGAAGACAGATTGTTTTTCGCCATCGGATTTAGCCTTCCCTCCGATTCCATAGGCAACATAAGGCCCGGCATTAACAACGAGCCCGATGTCTGATCCCAAATCGAATTTATATCCGATATTTACAGGAAGTTGTAGATACATCGGGTTATACTTTACATTCGGAGCCGATTTAGGGTTGTACTTTACCCCTTTAGTCTGAAAGTCCAATCCGGTAAGAATATACAGATTGTTGGTAAGGACTATATCCGCCGTTATACCCACTTGATACCGCAAAGCGTATTTGGTATCTTTCAGATCACCGCCAAAGGTTGAGAGGTTAGCACCGGCTTTGATTCCAAATGTAACCGGATTCTCCTGGGCTTTTGCCTCATTTGAAAAAACTGTAATAAAAGCGACCAGCGCTACTACTGCAAATGATAGTTTTGTTTTGTTCATGATTGATAACTTTAAATTATTTGTACTCAAAC
>JAJQES010000444.1 GCA_021201565.1 Tannerellaceae bacterium | reverse complement strand
TTATTTGTACAGTAAACAAACTATTACTAAACTTGCACCTCAATAAATACCTAATGCAGTGAATCAAAAAACTTACACATTTGACGAAGCATATAAGGCTTCTTTAGACTATTTTAAAGGCGATGAGTTAGCCGCGAAAGTATGGGTAAATAAATACGCTTTAAAAGATGCCTTTGGAAATATTTACGAGAAATCTCCAACAGATATGCATCACCGGCTGGCATCCGAAATTGCCCGTATCGAAAGCAAATATCCTAATCCTCTTTCCGAACAGGAATTATTTGATCTATTTGACCATTTCAAATATATCGTTCCCCAGGGTAGCCCCATGACCGGTATCGGGAATGAATTCCAGATAGCTTCGTTATCCAACTGTTTTGTTATCGGTATGGATGGAGACGCAGATTCCTATGGAGCTATTATCCGTATCGATGAGGAGCAGGTACAATTAATGAAAAGACGTGGAGGTGTAGGCCATGATCTTTCGCATATACGCCCCAAAGGCTCACCGGTTAAAAACTCTGCATTAACCTCTACTGGTTTGGTTCCTTTCATGGAGCGTTATTCCAACTCCACCCGTGAAGTAGCACAGGATGGACGCCGTGGCGCATTGATGTTAAGCGTTTCCATCCAGCATCCGGATTCCGAATCGTTCATTGACGCCAAAATGACGGAAGGAAAAGTAACAGGAGCCAATGTATCTGTTAAAATAGATGACGAATTTATGAATGCTGTGATCAACGGCACTTCTTATCAACAACAATATCCGGTAAATTCACCGAACCCGGTCACTATTAAACCGGTAAATGCCCCGGAGTTATGGAAGAAGATCATCCATAACGCCTGGAAATCAGCTGAGCCCGGGGTACTTTTCTGGGATACCATCCTGAAAGAATCCGTACCCGATTCATACGCAGACCTGGGATTCCGGACGGTTTCTACCAATCCATGCGGTGAAATTCCTTTATGTCCTTATGACAGCTGCCGCCTGTTGGCCATCAATCTTTACTCGTATGTAGTGAATCCATTCACGAAAGAGGCTTATTTTGATTTTGACCTGTTCAAACAACATGTAGCACTGGCGCAACGGATCATGGACGACATCATTGATCTGGAATCTGAAAAAATTGAAACTATTCTGGAAAAGATTGACTCCGACCCGGAAACGATGGAAGTAAAACAAACCGAACGCCATCTGTGGGAAAAGATCCAGAAAAAAACATTACAGGGACGCCGCACAGGTGTGGGCATCACTGCGGAAGGTGATATGATCGCAGCCCTGAATCTGCGTTACGGTACCGATGAAGCAACCCTGTTTGCCGAAGAGGTACAGAAAACACTGGCATTGGCAGCGTATCGTTCTTCGGTAATTATGGCAAAAGAAAGAGGAGCGTTTGAGATCTATGATACTAAGCGGGAAGAAAAAAACCCATTCATTAACCGGCTGGCTGAAGCTGATCCGGAACTATATGAGTTGATGAAAGAGTACGGCAGACGAAATATTGCCTGCCTGACCATCGCTCCGACCGGAACGACCAGTCTGATGACGCAAACCACTTCCGGGATTGAACCGGTGTTCCTTCCGGTATATCGCCGGCGTCGCAAAGTAAACCCCAATGATGCATCTGCACGGGTAGACTTCGTGGATGAAACAGGAGATGCTTTTGAAGAATATACCGTATTCCATCATAAGTTTGTTACCTGGATGGAGGCGAATGGACATCCGGTAAATAAAAAATATACCCAGGAAGAAATTGATGCGCTCGTGGAAAAATCGCCTTATTACAAAGCAACGTCCAATGATGTGGATTGGTTACAGAAAGTCCGTATGCAGGGACGTATCCAGAAATGGGTGGACCATTCCATCAGTGTTACGATCAATCTGCCGAACGATGCCAGCGAAGACCTGGTTAATACGCTCTATATCGAAGCCTGGAAAAGTGGGTGTAAAGGATGTACAGTTTATCGCGACGGGTCCCGTTCCGGTGTTTTGCTCTCAACCGATAAAGGCAAGAAAAAAGATGATTGCAATTGCATGGAACCACCGGTTATTGTATCCAAACGTCCGAGAGAACTGGAAGCAGATGTAGTCAAATTCCAGAACAACCGCGAAAAATGGATTGCATTTGTTGGATTATTGAATGGACGTCCTTACGAGATCTTTACCGGGTTAGCAGATGATGACGAAGGAATCATGTTACCTAAAAATGTTGTCAAAGGTACTATCATTAAAAGCTACGATGACGACGGCCAGAAACATTATGACTTCCAGTTTAAAAACAAACGAGGCTACAAAATGACCATAGAAGGCCTGGACGGTAAATTTAATCCGGAGTTCTGGAACTATGCTAAATTGATTTCCGGTGTACTGCGGTATGGTATGCCGATCGACCAGGTAATCAAGTTAGTACAGGGTATGGAATTAAAAGATGAATCGATCAATACCTGGAAAAACGGGGTAGAAAGAGCATTGAAAAAATACCTGCCTAACGGAACAGAAGCCAAAGGCCAGACTTGTCCGAACTGTGGACTGGAAACACTCATCTACCAGGAAGGCTGCCTGATCTGCAAAAACTGTGGAGCTTCCCGTTGCGGCTAAATCAATTGACAATTGACAATGCACAATTGACAATTAGTAGACAAACGAATTACAAACGCTGGTTTCTCTTTTGAAAAACCAGCGTTTTTTTATGAATACAAGCCTTATTTCTCCGGCGGAACGGAAATAATTGTCAATTGTCAATTGTCAATTGTCAATTAATATCTACTTTCGTAATTCAATAATCAAAATACTAAAAATGAAAATATCTTTCCATATCAATTATCATACACAGTGGGGGGAAAATATATATATCCTGGGATCTATTCCGGAACTGGGTGCGATGGAGCCGGCGATGGCTGTTCCCATGCAATACATAACAGATGGAAACTGGTTGCTGGAAATGGAATTACCGGATATAACCCAGCAGATAGAATATCATTATCTGCTGCGTAAAGACAATATGATAATAAGGAAAGAGTGGGATCATCCTCACACAATCTGTCTGGAAGCAGGTATACCTGTTTATAGTTGTATTGACTACTGGCAGGATACCCCCAATAATCTCCCATTTTATACGTCAGCTTTTACCAAAAGCATCTTTGCACACCCTTCAAACGGAACGGATAATACACAAAATAATTCTCACAAACTGGTCTTTAAGCTCTGGGCTCCCACAGTAGAAAAGGAGCAATATATAGTAATAAGCGGAAACCAGGATTGTCTCGGCAACTGGAATCCGGCACAGGGAATCCGGATGCGGGCAGAAAACTTTCCCGAATGGACAGTAGAAATTCCGGCAGACCAGCTCCATTATCCTGTGGAATATAAATTCTTTGTTTCAGACAACTCCCAATTGACTCCTCTGTATTGGGAAAGTGGTGAGAACCGGCAAATATCCTTTTTACCTTTTTATGGGAATGGGATTACATACATCTCCGGCATGTTTTTCCGGGAATCTATGGTGCCCTGGCGGACAACCGGAAGTGTAATCCCGCTTTTTTCCCTCCGGTCGGAAAAGAGTTTTGGTGTAGGGGATCTGGGAGATTTAAAGTTGATGGTGGATTGGGTTCAGAAAACCAATCAGCATGTCATACAGATTTTACCGGTCAATGATACAACCATGACTCACAGCTGGCATGACTCTTATCCCTATAGTGCAATCTCTATTTTTGCACTTCATCCAATTTATATAGATCTGCAGACTTTAGGAAAACTGAAGGATCCCGTCCGGGCAGCATTTTATTCCCTTAAACAGGCTGAGCTAAACAGCAAACCGGACCTGGACTACCAGGAAGTTATGCAATATAAGACAGCTTATACACAGGAATACTTTTTACAGGAACAGGAGCACATACTCCAGGATGCCGGGTTTATTTCATTCGTAAACGAAAATAAAGTATGGTTAAATCCCTACGCTGCATTCTGTTATTACCGCGACCAATATCAAACGGCTGATTTTACCCAATGGAAAGAACAAGCTGTTTACAATAAAGCTGCCGTCTATCAATTATGCGATAAGAGCCATCCGGCTTATCCTCAAATTGCTTTTATTTATTTCCAGCAGTATAGTTTGCATACCCAATTTAAAGCCGTTTCCCTGTATGCACGTGAACACGGAGTCGTCCTGAAAGGTGATCTGCCTATCGGGATCAACCGGGCCAGTGTGGAAGCCTGGACAGAACCGGCTTATTTTAATATGAACGGACAAGCCGGTGCTCCTCCCGATGATTTTTCTATTACCGGACAGAACTGGGGATTCCCGACTTACAACTGGGAGTTGATGGAACTGGATGGTTTCTCCTGGTGGAAAAAACGGTTCCACAAACTGGGTGACTATTTTGACTGCTTCCGTATAGATCACATCCTGGGCTTTTTCCGTATCTGGGAAGTCCCTTTAGATTATATCCAGGGTTTGTGCGGACATTTTAATCCCTCCCTCCCCTACCGGGTAGAGGAAATTGAAAGATACGGATTGCCTTTCAACAAAGCACGCTTCACCACCCCTCACATTCACAGACAATTTCTCGGAGAGTTATTCGGAGATTTGACTGATGAAGTGCTGAATAGTTTCCTGGCACAATCTTCTTCCAATCATTATGTATTAAAAGATTTCTGTAATACACAACGGAAAATAGAAGAGGTATTCAGCGACAAAACAGATGACCGCTCTTTCTATATCAAAAAAGGATTAATGGCGATTGCCAATGAAGTTCTTTTTCTGGAAGACCCTTATCAGGCAGATATCTATCATCCGCGTATCTCTGCCGCCCACTCTTATCTGTACCGGGAACTCAAGGAAACAGAAAAGCATGCATTTGATAAATTATACTGGGAATTCTTTTACCTGCGGCACAATGAATTCTGGAAAAAGCAGGCACTCAAACGGCTGACTCCGTTGATTGCCGGAACAGAGATGTTAGTCTGCGGTGAAGATCTGGGAATGATCCCGGCTACAGTTCCGGAGGTAATGAACCAGTTGCAGATCCTTAGTCTGGAAATTGAACGGATGCCCAAAGCAATCAACCGGGAGTTCACCGACATGTTCCATCTGCCCTATCTATCAGTTTGTACTACTTCTACACATGATATGTCTCCCATACGGAACTGGTGGAAAGAAGATCCGGAAAAAACACAACGGTATTATAATAATATATTACAACGTCCCGGAGAGGCACCGGCTGAGTGTACAGCCGATATCGCCGCTCAGATTCTTTCCAACCATTTAAAGACGCGATCCATGCTGGTGATCCTCCCTTTACAGGATTGGATGGCCATAGATGACAGGATTAAAAATCCTCACATAGAGAATGAACGGATCAATGTACCGTCTAATCCGCACCATTACTGGAGATACCGCATGCACATCACCCTGGAACAATTGTTACAGGCCGATGAATTCAATCAAAAAGTAACGGCATTGATAAAAGAAGGGGAAAGAAAATAAAAAGAGAGAAATCAGATAGAAGACATTCGCATATAGGAATCGTATCGTTCCATCACTTCAATAACGTAATTGTAAGTTTCACGGCCACGCAGATATCCGTGTTTGCATAGGGGATCATTATAATATTGAGGATCTGCCTTTAAACGGATAAATTCGGCCACATGGTCATCCCAGATAGTTGGGTTACGGCCATATTTTTCTGCCAGGCGTTGTGCATCATAAATATGGCCAATCCCTGCATTGTAGGAAGCTAAGGTAAACTTAATCCGCTCCACCGGGTCCGGAATGTTCTTAAATCCGGCGCCAAAACTCTTTAAACATTGCACACCCGTATAAATAGAGACTTCCGGATCTTCCAGTTCATGCGGAGCCACACCAAAAGCAGCCGCCGTGCGGGGCATGATGCCCATCAACCCTTTCGCACCTGCCCAGGAAACCAGATTCAGTTTGAATTTAGATTCCTGGTAAGCCAGGGCAGCCAGCAATTGCCAATTCCAATCCAATTGCTGTGCATATTGTTTAAACAGATGATCATACGGAGAAACATTCCCCGGACGGATAACAGGCACATCCTCATCAATATTTTTCTTACTATATTCAAAATACCGTTTCGTGATAGCCGTAAAACGAACGGAAGCATTCTTTTCCGTATTCCATAGATTGATCGCTTCCGCTAAAAGAGGTGTATCATTCCTGACCACCCACATGGAACGTTGAGGGAAACTCACATTCAGTTGAATATCAATATTCCAGAAATAAGTTTTATTCAGACGGGCAATCCGGTCATCACTTATAGTATAAGGAATTTCTCCTTTAGACACCATCTCAATCAGGTCTTCCGTCGTGATGGTGTCCTTCTCCACACTTTTTATCAGGATACCCCCTCCCAACTCATTGTCCAGATTAAGCAAGCGCTGATGGTATTTCGTATCCGGTAAGACATACACTTCACGTCCGATCAGCTCTGTTACATTCGAGAGAATAGTATCTCCCCGGGCAGCACGTTGAACCAATACCTGAGTCGAGATCTCTTCCGGACCACAATAAATAACCTCCTGTTTCAGTTTATTATCTATTTGCAGCGGGTACGCAACCACGTCCGCCTCACCGGATTGCAGCATTTCAATCAAACGTGTCTCATTCTCCGCAACCAGCAGGTTCAGCGTAAGTCCCTGCGCTTCCGCAAAGTCCCGGATCAGGTCATACTCATACCCCATGGCCTCTGAACGGTACTCAAAATAAGAAGTAGAACTATATAAAGTAACTGCCGTCAATTCTCCTTTTTCAATAATTTGAGGCAAATCATAGATATCAGGAGCAGAAGAACCGGATCCGCTTCTACAACTTCCTAAAAGGAAAATAGTAAAAAGCCACCCATATAGAATAAAAGATCCCTTCATACTAAAACGGATTAAAAATCTTTCCTTTTTTCCAGCAACACCACATTTTCCACATGATGAGTATGAGGAAACATATCCACCGGCTGTACTTTTTTTACAGTATAGTGTTCATCCAGTACATTCAGGTCTCTGGCCTGGGTAGCCGGATTACAACTTACATATACAATCCGTTCCGGGGCCGCGAATAAGATCGTTTGAATCACATCATCATGCATACCTGCCCGGGGAGGATCTGTAATGATCACATCCGGACGGCCATGTTCTTCTATAAATGCCGTATTCAGAATATCCTTCATATCTCCCGCATAGAACAATGTATTCTCAATCCCATTGATAGCAGAATTTACGTTTGCATCGGCTATAGCTTCCGGTACATATTCGATCCCTATCACCTGCCGGGCATGGCGGGAAACAAAATTGGCAATGGTTCCGGTCCCGGTATACAGGTCATATACCAGTTCCTTTCCGGTCAGTCCGGCAAACTCCCGGGCTACTCTATACAAATGATAGGCCTGGTCACTGTTTGTCTGGTAAAAAGACTTCGGCCCGACTTTGAACTGCAGTCCCTCCATCTCTTCGATCATGTGATCCTTTCCCTGGAACACAAGCACTTCCTGGTCAGTAATGGTGTCATTACATTTGCCGTTGATAACATATAACAGAGAAGTGATTTCCGGGAACCGGTCTGCCACAGCCTGCAACAGAGCCTCCCGTTTCTCCGTATCCTCCCGGTAAAAAACCACAATCACCATCAACTCTCCGGTTGAGGAAGTCCGGATCATAAGAGTACGCACAAAACCCTCCTGGTTACGCAGATCAAAGAATGGATATCCTTCATGGGTAAAACAATAGTCTTTGATAAAAAGCCGGATCCGGTTATTTATATCATCCTGTAACCAGCACTTATTAATATCCAGCACCTTATCAAACATACCCGGAATATGGAATCCCACTCCGTTCATATTCTCAAAGCTTTCTCCGGACTTTACCTGTTGCCCGGTCAGCCAGCGTTTATTTGAAAAAGTATATTCCAGCTTATTCCGGTAGAAAACCGTTTTTTCCGAACCCAGAATAGGAAGCACCTCTTCCATTTCCACTTTTCCAATGCGGGTCAGATTATCAAGAACCTGTTGATTTTTATAGCTGAGTTGCTCTTCATACGGTAGATGTTGCCACTTGCACCCTCCACATACTCCAAAATGCTCACAAAAGGGCTCTGTACGTAAAGGAGAATATTCATGGAAACAGACAGCCTTTCCTTCGGCATAACTATTTTTCTTACGGGTCAGTTGAATATCGACTATGTCTCCGGGGGCTACAAACGGGACAAAAATTACTCTTTCATTTACCTTAGCGATCGCCTTTCCTTCGGCGGCTACACCTGTGATCATCACCTTTTCCAACAAAGGTAACTGCTTCTTTTTCCTTGCCAATCTATCTGAGTTTAAAAATTTCGCCACACAAATGTACATATTTACTCAATACAATTCCACAAACAGGTTGTAAAACACAATAAATTATTTATTCACCACTATTTTAACTTTACTTAAAACATCTATATTTGCAATGTAGAGATAGCAAAACCGACAAGAAAAAACATTACATAATAATTATAGTTTTATTTATGGAAAAGAAAAGAGTTTACACGTTTGGAAATGGAAAAGCCGAAGGAAAAGCAGACATGAAAAACCTGCTGGGCGGTAAAGGAGCCAACCTTGCTGAAATGAACCTTATCGGAGTTCCCGTACCTCCGGGATTTACTATTACCACAGATGTCTGTTCCGAATATTATGAGTTAGGAAAAGACAAAGTTGTTGAGCTATTAAAAACAGAAGTAGAAAACGCCATTGCTAACATTGAACAACTCATGAACGCAAAATTCGGCGACGTAGAAAACCCTTTGCTGGTGTCAGTACGTTCCGGAGCGCGTGCTTCTATGCCGGGGATGATGGATACCATCCTGAACCTGGGCCTCAACGATGAAGTAGTAGAAGGCTTAACCCGCAAAACAGGAAATGCCCGTTTCGCATGGGATTCTTACCGCCGGTTCGTGCAGATGTACGGGGATGTTGTTTTAGGAATGAAACCTACCAACAAAGAAGACATCGACCCATTCGAGGCGATCATCGAAGAAGTAAAAGAAGAAAAAGGGGTTCACCTGGACAATGACCTGACAGTGGACGACCTGAAAGAATTAGTGGCCCGCTTTAAAGCAGCCGTAAAAGAACAGACAGGAAGAGATTTCCCAACCACTTCTTACGAACAGCTTTGGGGAGCGATCTGTTCCGTTTTTGATTCCTGGATGAACGAACGGGCCATCCTGTACCGGAAGATGGAAGGCATTCCCGCGGAATGGGGAACAGCCGTAAACGTACAGGCCATGGTCTTTGGAAACATGGGAGACACCTCCGCAACAGGGGTATGTTTCTCTCGCGACGCAGGCAACGGAGAAGACCAGTTCAACGGGGAATACCTGATCAATGCGCAGGGAGAAGATGTAGTAGCCGGTATCCGGACTCCACAACAGATCACTAAAATAGGTTCACAGGTTTGGGCCGAACGTGCCGGTATTCCGGAAGAAGAACGTGCCGCTAACTATCCTTCTATGGAAGAGGCCATGCCGGAAATCTATAAAGAACTGGATGCGATCCAGCAAAAGCTGGAAGACCATTACCGTGATATGCAGGATATGGAGTTCACCGTACAGGAAGGTAAACTATGGTTCCTGCAAACCCGTAGTGGAAAACGCACCGGTTCTGCCATGGTAAGAATCGCCATGGATATGCTTCGCCAGAGCATCATTGACGAAAAAACCGCCCTGAACCGGATCGAACCCAATAAACTGGATGAATTACTCCACCCGGTATTCGATAAGAAAGCGTTGAAAGAGGCAAAAGTATTGACCAAAGGGCTACCCGCTTCCCCTGGTGCGGCTACCGGACAGATTGTGTTCTTTGCCGAAGACGCTTCGGATTGGGCGGCAGAGGGTAAAAAAGTAGTCATGGTACGTATTGAGACTTCGCCGGAAGACTTAGCGGGTATGGCTGTTGCCGAAGGTATCCTGACCGCTCGTGGCGGTATGACTTCACATGCCGCGGTCGTAGCCCGTGGGATGGGTAAATGCTGTGTATCTGGTGCCGGTGCCCTGAATATAGATTACAAAAAACGAACAGTAGAAGTAAACGGCATTACCCTGAAAGAAGGAGACTTCCTCTCTATCAACGGTACAACCGGAGAAATATATGAAGGCAAAGTAGAAACACAGGCTGCCGAACTGGATGCTGATTTCGCTGAACTCATGGAGTTAACAGACAAATATGCCCGTCTGCAGGTACGTACAAATGCGGATACTCCTCACGATGCAACCGTAGCACGCAAATTCGGAGCTTCGGGTATCGGTCTCTGCCGGACAGAACACATGTTCTTTGAAGGAGATAAGATCAAAGCCATGCGTGAAATGATCCTGGCAGAAGATGCGGAAGGACGTAAGAAAGCCCTGGAAAAAATCCTGCCTTACCAGAAAGAAGATTTCAAAGGTATCTTCAAAGCAATGGACGGATGTCCGGTAACAGTCCGTTTGCTGGATCCTCCTTTACATGAGTTCGTACCACACGATACAAAAGGACAACAGGAAATGGCAGAAGCCATGGGATTGCCGGTAGAAGTGATCCGTCAACGGGTAGAAGCCCTTTGCGAACACAACCCGATGTTGGGACACCGTGGATGCCGTCTGGGTAATACCTATCCTGAAATCACCGAAATGCAGACCCGTGCCATCCTGGGAGCCGCGCTGGAATTAAAAGAAGAAGGTGTCAACGCCATTCCGGAAATCATGGTTCCGCTGACAGGTATCCTGTATGAATTCCTTGAACAGGAAAAGATCATTCGTGAAACAGCGAAGAAACTGTTTGAAGAAGTCGGAGATAAGATTGACTACAAAGTAGGGACAATGATTGAGATTCCACGCGCCGCATTAACCGCCGACCGGATCGCGACCTCTGCCGAGTTCTTCTCATTCGGTACCAATGACCTCACCCAGATGACCTTCGGGTATTCCCGTGATGACATTTCCTCCTTCCTGCCCATCTATCTGGATAAAAAGATCCTCAAATATGATCCTTTCCAGGTATTAGACCAGAACGGAGTAGGACAATTAGTCCGTATGGCCACAGAAAAAGGCCGTGCGATTCGTCCGGACCTGAAATGCGGTATTTGTGGTGAACATGGAGGCGAACCCTCTTCCGTTAAGTTCTGCCACCGGGTAGGTTTGAATTATGTATCCTGTTCACCGTTCCGCGTGCCCATCGCCCGCGTAGCCGCAGCACAGGCAGCCATTGAAGAGTAACATACACATTGAATGATAGAAATTTAAACGGAGGGACCAGGGTTGTCCCTCCGTTTCCCGATATCACACCTTCTAAAAAAAATATTTTCAATCAACCGATTCCGGTCCCTCTTCATCTGAGACAAACAAATCGGCCCCTTCATCATCATACAAGTTATTCAGGTCAAACGACAGGTCATCATACGCCTGCCGCCAGGCATCCATCACATATTTGGGTGTATCTTTAGGAGCATCCGCTATCCGTTTCTCCAGAATATCTACTTCTTTTTCCAGTTCTTCTCTTCTGCTCATACGATTCTTTCTCTTATTTGTGTATGGGTAAAAACAGAAGAGTTATAGAAAAGGTTTTATTTTCTTTGTTATAGCACTTTTTATATCTTTGCCGCTTCAATAGCAAAAAAGAATAACATGAGCGAAATTTCCAATTGTCCTGTCTGTAAGATGGACAACACTTACTTTGATGGAACAATGAATGTATGCCCGGATTGCAGCTACGAATGGCTGGACGGGGAAAGCACCGCAGACGACAATGTAGCAAAAGACAGTAATGGAGCAATCCTGGCAGACGGAGATAGTGTAACCGTCATCAAAGACCTGAAAGTAAAAGGATCTTCTATGGTAATCAAACGGGGCACAAAAGTAAAAAGTATCCGTTTGACAGAAGACCCGGAAGAGGTAGACTGCAAAATCGACGGTAGTAGTATAGTCCTGAAAACCTGTTTCCTGAAAAAATAAAAAGATACTAACCTAAAAACCGGTTTATGTTCCCCGCGAAAGCGGGGACCGCAGAGGAACAGCCCTGAGTTGCAATAAAAAAAAATTATAAAACCTGCTCTAATGCGATCCCCGCTTTCGCGGGGAACCGGTAAGTTCTTTTTTAATAAGTAGACTCTTTAGTCTCCCCTATAACATTATACAAAATACCAGGTGGCGATAGAGAAATAGATCAATACACCCGTAATATCCGCAATAGAAGTAATCAGCGGAGCACTGGCTGTTGCCGGGTCAACCTTCAGTTTAGTAAAAACAAAAGGTAATAATAAACCAATCATACTACCCGCCATTACTGTTAACACCATAGTAGAAGCCACTACAATCATCACCTCCGGTGCCCGGAAAGAAGCAACCAGGGATACACCGGCCGCCATCGTTAATCCCAATAGTAAAGAGACAAAGATCTCTTTTCCCAATAGTTTCATCCAGTCCTTCATCTGCACATCCCCAACTGCCAATGAACGGATCATCAAAGTAGCCGACTGGGAACCGGCATTCCCCCCACTATCAATCAGAAGCGGCAAAAAGAACACCAGCGCAACAACCGATTCAATGACACTGGAGAATCCGGCTATCGCCGCACCGGAAAACACGTTCATAAAAACCAATGCAATCAACCATACGATCCGCTGTTTATACAACGTTCCAATCCGCGCCTTCAGGGGATTTACCACCGCATCCTGCAAAGAACCGAATTTCTGGAAATCTTCCACATTCTCTTCTTCGACAATATCCATCACGTCATCAAACGTAATGATCCCCACCAGGGTTCCATCCGTATCCGTCACAGGCAAAGCCACCCGGTCCTGATCCTGAAAAACACGGATAGCCTTTTCCCGGTCATCATACGGGTTGAGAGCTTCAAAATGCTTGATGGCCAACTCCTCAATCACCTGATCCGGAGCAGCCAGAATGATCTCTTTAATCCGCACAAAGTTGATCAGTTTCCACTGGTCATCTACCACATAAATGATATTCAGTGTTTCCGAATCCTTCCCAAATGTGCGGATATGTTCCAACGCCTGCTGTACGGTAAACCAGGGTTTCACCGCCACATACTCCGGGGTCATCAAACGGCCGATACTATCTTCAGGATATCCCAGCAACCGGGCAGCGACCTCCCGTTCATCGGCTGATAGTAACTGCATCAACCGCTGGGTAACCTTTCCCGGAAGTTCTTCAAAGAAAGCCGTACGGTCATCCGGGTCCAGATCATTCAATAACTCCGCGATCTTACTACTATTAGATGCCAATCCTTCAATAATATCCTCCTGCTCCTCGTGGGACAGATAAGA
Source organism: Tannerellaceae bacterium (assembly GCA_021201565.1). GTDB lineage: Bacteria > Bacteroidota > Bacteroidia > Bacteroidales > Tannerellaceae > UBA4116. Next base: position 6,775 of record JAJQES010000444.1, on the reverse strand, counting down.
GAAAGTATCCTTCGCCAGTTCACGCGGCAAAAGACGAAATAAAATAAAAGCATCTTCTTTGGATAATTCTTCGATCAGTTCAGCGATCTCTACCGGAGAGTAGTTTGTTAATTCCTGCTTAACTGTTTTCCAGTTCTTCCTGGCGATCAACTCACGGAAATAGATAATAATTTCTTGTTTCATACCGTTTCCCTCACAATTTATCTCTGTAAGGGATACGAAAAGCCCTTACAAAGAGGTTAATACTCCTGTTCTCTTTCTAAAACTATTATACGGGCCTTCGTCCATACGACATACATTTAATTTAGAAATTTTAAATACGGGTGCAAAAGTAGACAATAAAATGAAGAATGAAAAACAAAAGTAAAAAATTAACCGTTTTGTAACATCTTACTATCTATTTCCTCCCCTCTACACAGGTTTTCTTCAAATGCTTTCAGTTTTGCGGTTTCACCGGCCAGCAACAACACATCACCCCGTTCAAAAGTAAACTGAGGAGTGATCCGGAGAACAGAGTGTTCACCCCGGTCTATCCCGATAATCATACACTCCGTCTTCTCCTGGATAGACAATTCCTGAATCGATTTACCGGTCATAGGAGACCCCTCTTCTATGATATATTGCGATAAACGAACATGATGCTGCGGCTCCGCATCATCCGCCAACGCCTGGTTACGCTCCTCAATACTCGTAATAAACCGTTGGATATCTTCATCCGAACCGGCCACAATCAATTTATCATACGGATAGATCCGTTCATTAGCATCCGGAATATTGATTTTCCGGTTTCCACGGATAATGGTTACCAGGTTCACCCCTGTAGCCTGCCGGAAATTAGACTCTTTCAGGCTTTTCCCTATCCGGGGAGATAAGGGAGAAACCTCTATTTCCTCAATATGGATCTGCTTAGACAATAAATCGTGCGTCACTTCAGGATGCAAAGCAGCATTTTCTGTTTCCAGGACCTGCTTTTCACGTAGATTCTCCAGAAAACGTTCCTCAATCCTCACTCCCTGCTTATGAAACCCTTTGAAGAAAACCGTGATTACCACGACAGGAAGTGCCACAATAAAAGCCCAGATAGTCGCTTTGGGAAAAAGCGGAATCAAGACAGCCAGTACCAGCCCCACACAAATACACACCCGCAGGAAAAGCATGGAAATCAGCACTCCCCGGTTAAAATGGCTATCATTCCAGAGATGGCGGAATTCCGGAGACTTATTCCGTTTCATCACAATAGCCCGCAGGAAAGGAGCCATCATGAACAAAGCAACCACAGCAATCACCAACCGTCCCCAGGCACCACCTATATGTTGCTCAATAAAAGGTTCTATCAATTGCTCACACAGAATAATCACCGCTATCGCCAGGATCGTATATATAATTACGTTCTGGAGCACACTCCTAAGAAGTTTATTCCAGTCATTCTGCATGTTCACCGGCTTATAATCAGAGGAAGCGTAGCCATCAATCAATTTGGTCCAGCCGGAAGGAATATGTTTTTCCAAATAATTATAAACCGGTATGGACAGTTTAATAAAATAAGGAGTCGTAAAAGTGGTAATGATCGACACCGTCACAATAATCGGGTACAGAAAATCACTGATCACTCCCAGGCTCATTCCCAGGGTAGCAATAATAAAAGAGAACTCCCCGATCTGAGCCAGACTAAATCCCGCCTGCAAAGAGACTTTCAGTCCATTGCCGGCCGCCAATACTCCCAGGGTGGCAAAGATCACACGTCCCACCAATACCACGACAGTCAGGACCAGGATCAGCCAGGCATAATCATATAGCACATACGGATCCAGCATCATACCTACAGACACAAAGAACACAGCCCCAAACAGATTCTTCACCGGTTCCATAACATGCTCTATTTTTTTAGCCTTGATCGTTTCAGCCAGGATAGATCCCATAATAAAAGCGCCCAATGCCGCCGAAAAGCCCACTTTGGAAGCAAATAAAACCATCCCCAGGCAGAGACCGGCAGAAATGATAAGAAGAGTTTCATCGTTCAGGTATTTTTTTAGCTTTTTCAGGATAGTCGGGATCAGATAAATGCCCACCACAAACCAGATAAATATAAAAAAGCCCAGTTTCAGGACACTATTCAGCAACTCCGCTCCCTCAATCCGGTTACTGGCCGCTAAGGTAGACAAGAGCACCATCATCAGGATCGCCGCGAGGTCCTCCACAATCAGCATCCCGAACACAATCCCGGCAAACTTCTGTTTTTGAAGCCCCATATCATTAAAAGCCTTAATAATGATAGTAGTAGAGGACATAGATAGCATCCCTCCCAAAAATATACTATCCATCTGTGACCAGCCTAAAAACTGTCCTGCCACATATCCGATGATAATCATCGATCCCAGATTGATCAATGTGGCAATCGATGCCGTCCCACCGACATCCACCAGTTTCTTAAAACTGAACTCCAGTCCCAGCGCAAACAAAAGGAATATCACACCAATCTCAGCCCATATTTCCACATTCCCCATCTCTGTTACTGTCGGCAACCAGGTAATAAACGGCCCGGCAATAAAGCCGGCAACAATATATCCCAGCACAACAGGTTGTTTGAGCCATTTAAATACAACAGTAGCGATCCCGGCCGTAATCAGAATGATAGCCAGGTCAACAATAAAATCAGGTAAATGCGCCATATAATTTTATCCGTGTCTTTTATGTTTATGTATGAAACGAAAACAGCAGGAGGCTGTTTTCAGAGGCTAAAGATACGAAATAATCGTTAAATACCTACGACAAGCCTACAGGAATATATATCCTTACTGAATCCTGAACGATGCATCCTTTTCATAAAAAGGGTACATCCTTTCCGGAGAAACGGTGTACCCTTTTTCATACCAGCGTCCTTCTTTTCCGGTCCATGCGTCCGCCTTTTTTTACCCTTATGTCACCTCGCCGTAGGGCCTGGGGCTATCGCGTTATCCCCAGGCCCTACGCCCGTATCCACAGGGGATAATCCGCAGAGATACAGGACCCGGAAGAGAGGCTTGCATAGGGAGACAGAAAATAACGCAAGACTATCCTGAATATGGCCCCGGCCGCCGGTTATGAAAACGAAATGAACTCTTTATTCACCCAGTCTGTTCTACTATTCAAAAGAAAAGTCATTAAAAATCAGCAAAGATGAAAACAAACGAATTATACCAGACAGTTTTATCTAAACTGGGGCATATAAAAGACGAAGAAGAAAAATTATCCCGGGTATATATTCTTCTTGAAGAGATGGAGGCCGGTACACCCGACGAAGAAATTGTAAGTGTAGATGTCCATAACCGGGAAGAATACAGGGAGTTAGTCATGGAGATTGCCGACGCACTGAATGAAGAGTTTATTTGCTTTGTTAATCCTGAAACCCTTGAATTTGAACAGGTCGATTGTAAAGCCTGGTTTAATCCGGAAGAGATTGCCGAACAAAACGAAGACATGTTGGATGAATATCTGTTAGACTACATCAAGTGGGATGACTATATCCGTCTGGACCCGTTTAACCGGGAAGATTTGCGCCGGGTGATGGAAAAATTCGCAGAAGATATAGACGATCCGAAACTGGCAAAGACTCTCCAAAACTACCTGGAAGAAGACAGGCCCTTACGTTATATGTTACAAAAAATCCGGGACGCGGAGAAAGAAGATGTATGGAACGTATTCAAAAAACAGGAAATTATCAATTACGTAAAAGGCGAACTAGCGGAAACCGAACTGCCGCAGTAACATACAGAGATAAAGGAAGATCAAAAAACAATCTATGCTCCCCGCGAAAGCGGGGACCGCATTAGAGCAGGTTCTATTATTTCTTGGCACCCTTATTTTTTTTTCATATCGCAACTCAGGTCTGTTCCTCTGCGGTCACATGCTGGCACATTTTCTATTTGGAGGGGATCTCTCTAGTTGGAGGGGATCTCCAGATCCCCGACCAATGAGTATGAGGATCTCCAGATCCGCAACAAATACCAATGCTTGAAAAGATAGTATATAGACCGGATCACAGATCCTTATACCTACAGGCGGGGATCAGGAGATCCCCTTCAACCAACAACCCAAAAACAGTCTATGTTCCCCGCGAAAGCGGGGACCGCATTAGAGCAGGTTCCATTATTTCTTTACATCGTTACTATTTTTTCATATTGTAACTCAAGGCTGTTCCTCTGCGGTCCCCGCCTTCGCGGGGAACAGGTTATAGTCTTTTTTCTCTCATTTTCTCTCGAATTTATAACTAAACGCCAGTAACACCAAAAACCCAAAGAAAGCAAAAGGTACGCCCAACAACGCCGGGTATTGATACCCTTTTCCGGCCTCCAAAGGCAATCCGCCTACATAGGCGCCCAGTGCGTTTCCCAGATTAAAAGCCACTTGCACACAGGCGGCCCCCAGAAGTTCTCCCCCTTTCGCATACCGGATGATCAGCACCTGTTGAGGAGTTGAAACGGCAAACAGACCGGTTGTACACAGGCACATACATAAAACCGCCAGAAAAGGATTTGTAGCAAAGAAAAACATTCCCGTTAACACCAGACAGATCATTCCCTGGGCGGAAGCGGCTACCCGGCCTGGCGTAAAACGGTCCGACATACGTCCGCCAACCAGATTCCCAATGACCATCCCCAGGCCGGCCAGAATCATCAGGTAAGTAATCCGGGAAGAGGAAAAACCGGCGACCTGCGTCAATAACGGATTTATATAACTATAACAACAAAACACCCCTCCGTTTCCCAACATGGTCGCGGTCAGGATCATCCAGGGAGCCAGAGTTTTCAGGAACCGGAACTGGCCTTTAAACCCATTGTCTGGCATAGGATCAACCTGGGGTACCCATCTGCTGATAAACACATACGTAATAAAGGCCCAACAGGCCGCCAATAAAAAGGTACTACGCCAGGAGACATATAAACTCAGGGCTGTTCCGGCGGGAACTCCTATTAAATTCGCAAAGGTCATTCCGGAGATCATAATAGAGACAGCCTGCGCCCCTTTGCCTTTATCTGCCAGCTTTTCTGCCACAATAGAAGCGACACCAAAATAAGCACCGTGCGGAAGTCCCGAAACCAACCGGGCAAATAACATGGTCCAGTAATCAGGAGCCAGGGAAGCCCCTACATTTCCAACAGCCATAATAGCCGCCAGGATTAATAAAACCCGTTTCAAAGGCTGTTTTCTAACTAAGACCAACATAGGAGCACCTATACAAACGCCCAATGCATAGGCCGAAATCAAATGTCCGGCTTTGGCTATACTAATGTTTAATCCCTGCGCAATATCCGGAAGGATTCCCATGATCACAAATTCAGCGACCCCTAAAGCAAGGGTCCCAAAGGCAAGGGGTAATAAACTTTTCTTCATCCTTATTTTGATTTGAGGCACAAAAGTACAACAAAAGTGTACATCAAAACACTTATAAACAAAAAAAGTGAAGGGTTGTTATACTCCATATTACTATAAAATAAAAGAGAAGAAAATGAGAAAAATTATATTTTTATTCCTTCCCCTGTTCGTCCTCATCGCCTGTGATAATGATGACGACAGCTACTCGTTGAATAACTTCCGGGTAGATATCGCGACAGTAGAAAACCCAAACAACGATGCCTATTTTTACCTGGTCAGGGATAATGGGGTACGTTTATGGGTGGCAGCCACCAATTATCCGGCCTACAAACCGGAAAGCGGCCAGCGGGTTCTGGCTGATTATACGCTATTAAGTGACCGGCCTGAAGGAAGTGGGTACGATCATGATGTGAAACTGAATAGTGCCTATAATATCCTGACAAAAGATATTGTAGAGTTAACTCCGGCCAATGAAGCCACACTGGGAGATGATCCGATCGGAATCCGTGAGTTATGGATCGGAAGTGACTATTTAAACATTCGTTTCTATTATGGAGGATACAATAAAACCCATTATATCAACCTGGCACTGGATGAGACAAAGGTATATAGTGACGGAAAAGTACATCTCGAATTGAGACACAATGACAATGGCGACGCCAATACGTACCGGTATAACGGCTTTGTCTCTTTCCGGCTCAGATCCCTGCTGGAGGACATGGTGATCACGACTTCCTCTGTTGACCTGGTGATCCATGTGAGAGAATACGACGATGAAGATAAGGTATATAATGTCACCTATAAATTTAACGATGAGAATCATAGCTCCGTTGACTTTGATAGGGACGACTATTCGGAAAATGAACAGAACAATGTGGAATAAACCATGTTCCTGTCTTCTATAAACAGAAAATCCCGGTAACACCTATATGTTACCGGGATTTTCTGTTTCTTATTAAAGTTTCTCCGGGTCAGCACCCATCAAACATCCTCCCGAGAAATGTGCGCCTGGTTCTATCTCCAGCGTCTGAGTAACAATATCACCTTTCACGGAAGCCGAGGCTTTCAGAATCAGACTACCGGCTGTCCGGATATCACCGATCACACTTCCCAGCACCTCCACATTCACAGAAGAGATATTTCCTGTTACCTGTGCTTTAGGTCCTATCACTATTTTAGCCCCACAGCTGATATTTCCTTCTATTTTGCCGTCAATCCGGAAATCCCCTTCCGTAACAATGTCTCCCTGCACAGTGGTTCCGCCTGACAATGTATTATGTAGTCCGTTAGTTGATAGATCTTCTCTGTTCTTTATTGCCATATAAATATCGTTTTGTCCTAAAGATAAAGTACAAAAATATAATTTTATATTGGCAGTCCACCTATTTTGACTTAATTTTTCCCTAAAAAAGTAGTTAAAAGA
>JAJQES010000090.1 GCA_021201565.1 Tannerellaceae bacterium | reverse complement strand
CTCTGGGAGTGTCCCTTACATTGGGGTTGGTTTTGGTAGCTAAGGTCTACTTTGAACAGACCTATGAGAACTTTTACCCGGATGTTGACAGGATTTTCAGAATAGAGGAGAATTACTCAGTTGGCGACACAAAGGATCAGACACATGGAGGAGTCAGTGGGGCAATCGCTCACGGAATGAAGATGGAAATTCCCGAAATTGAAGCTGCTACCCGGTTGGATCTTATGAGCGAGCAGATATTCTATGACAAAGACCGCCGGAAGTTTACCGGGGAATTCGTTATGGGAGATGCGGATCTTTTTGATCTTTTGCCTCGTCCTATGATAGTAGGAAGTGCGGAGGTATTGGGACGTCCCATGTCGGTGATGTTGTCGGAAAGCCTGGCAAAAAAAATAAATCCCCGGTTAGACCAGTTGATTGGTGAAGTCATTCAGTTTGATAATTTTCCGGGCAGGCAATTAACCATAGGAGGAATCTTTAAAGATATCCCGGAGAATACTACCCTTACATACGATGCGGTCGTTTCTTTGGTCTCGTTTCGTGAACTCTGGGGATGGGACTGTCTGGACAACTGGATGGGATGTGACCGGTTTATGGGATTTGTTAAACTCTATCCGGGAGTAGATGCGGCAAGTTTACAACCGGCTATCCGGAGTTTTCAGGAGCGGCATCATGATATAGAGGAATTGACGAAAGCCGGTGTTGAACTGAATTATGTTCTGAAGTCCTTTCAATCTTATCATATTACTGACCGGGAAACCAAAAACCGGGTTCTTCTCTTAACAGTCATTGCGTTTGCTTTGATTTTTACAGGCGTGATGAACTATGTCCTGATTGTAATATCAACAATGGTAGGACGTACAAAGGAGGTAGCAGTGAATAAATGTTTTGGGGCTTCCGGAAAGGATATTACAGGAATTGTGCTAAGCGAAACGTTTGTTCATCTTCTTTTATCTGTATTGTTGGCTATTTGCATGGTGGTGGCTTCCCGGAGCCTGATAATGGAACTCCTGACTACTTCTCTTACGGGTTTGTTTACCTTGAATGCGATTATCCTGGTAATAGGGGTTTTAATAATGGTGTTTTTTGTTGCAGGACTTTTACCTTCCTGGTTACTGGTTCGTATCCCGATCGCTGCTGCCTTTCGTTCATATAAAGAATCCAAACGATTGTGGAAACTGGCGTTATTGTTTATTCAGGTCGTTGCTGCCGGGTTTTTAGTAACTTTTTTAGTGATTATTAATAATCAATATAACCTGATGGTGAACCAGGATCCGGGCTATGAATATAATAAATTGATTTACACAGAACTTAGAGGAGTGAATGGTAGTGAGCGGCAACGGGTCAAAGATGAACTCATGCGCTTATCTATAGTAGACGATGTAACCTCGTGTGATGAATTGATGTTATGGGGATGTTCCGGTAATAATGTTTATTTTGTAGATAGAGACGAGGAATTGTTCAATATCAATGATATGCAAAGTGTAGATGCTAATTTCTTTGAGATGTTGAATATACCTATTATTGAAGGTAGGGGATTTGCGGACGGCAATACGCAGGCAAACTCTATTATGGTCAGTCGTTCGTGTGCGGAAAGATTGGTGCGATTATCCGGTTGGACAGATGGAGTGGTTGGTAAAACTATTCTTGTCTCCGGCGGCTATCAGGGACCTCAGACTATTATAGGAGTATATGAGAATATTATTTTTGGGGATATTTCCGATCCTCGCAATCAAAAACCTTCGCTTGCAACAAGTAGAAAATTTCCCGGCCAGTATTTTCTTATCAAAATGCGGGAAATGTCTCCGGAAAACACAGAACAGGTTCAGGCTTTGCTGCAAACTCTTTTACCTACAAAAGAGATTATTGTAAATAATTACGAAGCGGGCTTCCGGGGATTGTACAAAAGCTCTCATCTGTTCCGGAACTCTGTGTTGATAGGGGGAATTGCGACTTTATTGATTTCTCTTATCGGATTGATCGGATATACCCAGGATGAAGTTAATCGCCGTAGTGCGGAGGTGGCCGTCCGGAAAATCAACGGAGCGGAAATCGTGGATATTGAAAAGATCTTTTTGTTCGATATTTTGTATATGTCTGTTCCTGCGCTGATTTTAGGGGGAATAGGAGCTTTTTATGCTTCCCGGATATGGTTGGAAAATTTTGCTGTAAAAACCTCTCTTTCATTTTTTATTTTCCTGATCGCCGCCATTCTGGTACTGCTTATTATTTTATTGGTGGCCGCTGTGGATTGTTATAGAGCCGCTACCGCTAATCCGGTGGATAGCCTGAAAAAAGAGTAAAAACGAACTATAAAACAGCAAAAGATAATCCGGTAAATAGTTTACGATCTGAATAGAGGTAATTAAAAATAAACGGATGTAAAAGCGGCCATTTACTATCTTTAAGAGGGTAAATGGCTGTTTTTTCAGGATTACTTAACAGGTAAAGATTTTTTATATTTGATGTTATGTTTTCTTTTTTGAATTGTCAATAATATAGAATGAAACAGGAACAGTTTAAGAAAGTGGTTCTGCCATTGCGTGATAAGTTAATCTCTTATGCGCAAAGGTTACTGGGAAATATGGAAGATTCGGAAGATATCATTCAGGAAGTCTTTCTGAAATTGTGGTACATGCGTGAAGAATTGGATCAATATCAAAGTTTGCCGGCTTTATCGGTTGAGATAACAAAGAACCTTTGTTTAAACCGGTTGAAAGTAAGACAGCGGGAGTTTGTATCTCCCGATAGTTTGGTGTTGGAAAGCGATTTCCCTTCCCCGTATCTTCAACTCGAAGAAAAAGATAAGGTTGAGAAGGTGATGCGGATCATTGATCATTTGCCGAATTTGCAGCAGACAGTTCTTCGTATGAAACATGTGGATGGCTTTGAAGTGGATGAGATTGCTGAGATAACTGGTAGTTCGCCGGAAGCAATCCGTATGAATCTCTCCCGGGCCAGAAAGCAGGTAAAATCATTATTTTTTAAAATGGAAAGAGAATGAAAACAGATTATACTCATATAGAACAATTAATAGAACTTTTCTTTGAAGGAAAAACTTCTAATCAACAGGAAGAAGAATTATATACTTTTTTCAGGTCGGAGAATGTCCCGGATTCTTTACTCCGGTTTAAACCTGTTTTTGACTACTTTGATATGACATTAGCTGAAGAGGTCCCGGAAGAAGTATTCGTTCCTGAAAAAAAGAAGATTGTAAAGCCTTTTATATCTACTTTCTGGAAGCTCGTTGGAGGTGTAGCGGCTGTTGTTTGTTTATTCTTTGTATTAAAAGGATATGAGAATGCATCAAATACAGAATTCTATCTTTTTGAAGGAAGTTATATTGTAAGAAATGGAGTTAAAATAACAGAACCCGTATTGATAGAGCCGGAATTGAAACGAACTCTGGAAGAGGCAGAGCGATTGCAACGGGATATAGAAAGGTTATTAAATTCTATTCCTTCACCTCCTCCACACAAAGATATTTCTCCCTCTTATATAAATGTCTCTGACAGGATAGAAGAAATAATAGATAGTTACACGGATGAGTATGTGAAAGAAGAAGTGAGACGGACATTAACAAGTTCATTATAAATAAT
>JAJQES010000468.1 GCA_021201565.1 Tannerellaceae bacterium | reverse complement strand
GGGATGAACGGGATGTGATTCTCTTTTCTGTAGGATATGGCCCGGATAAAAATGGAAGGGTAAGCATGAATTTTGGTCCGTTGAACCGGATTGGTGGGGAGCGCCGGCTAAATGTGGCGGTGTCGCGTGCCCGGTATGAGATGATGTTGTTTTCCACTCTGCAGTCGGAGCAGATTGACCTCAACCGCACGGCTTCTGTAGGAGTAGCGGGATTGAAGCGTTTTCTGGAATATGCGGAAAAAGGGACCCGGGTTCCGGTGGTTTCGTCACCGGAAGCAACCGAAGTGGTCTCAGTTGCGGATCTGATCGCAGAGGAATTACGCCGGATGGGGTATCAGGTGCATACCCATATTGGTACGTCGGGGTACCGGATTGACGCGGGTATTGTGTATGATGAAGATCCTTCCCGGTATGTGTTGGGAATTTTATGTGATGGAGAAAATTACCGGAATACCAAAACGGCCCGTGACCGGGAGATTGTTCAATTCAATGTGTTGCGGCAATTGGGATGGACCATTTGCCGGGTCTGGACACTGGATTGGTATGAAAATCCCCATGCGGTTCTGGGAGCTATCATGGAAGCGGTCCGTCAGGCAAAGACACAGATGAAAACTGCGGTTGCTGAACCTGTGTTGCCGGAAGTGGTAGCTGCCCCGGTTGTGGCTGCTCCGGTGGAAGAGGAGTGGAGCGTTGAGGAAGAAAAAGAAGAGAAAACGCCATACGTGGTTACGAATCTAAAAAATAAAGGTGAAAAGATAGAAGAACTCTATTATGTGACGAACCGCATGAAAGTGCGCTCCCGGTTGGAACAGGTGTTGCAAACGGAGGCTCCTATTGCCCGTACACTTCTGTATAAACGACTTACCCAGGCCTGGGGAAGCAGCCGCCAGACCCAAAAAGTGGAATCTTACCTGGAGGAAGTATTACATGAGATCTCTTACTATCAGACTACGCATGAGGGGCTGAGCTTCTTTTGGAAAAATGAGGAGCAATGCCTGGGTTATAGGGATTTCCGTCCTGTGTCGGACCGGGAAGCTGCGGAACTTCCCCCGGAAGAGGTGGCCAATGGAATCCGCTCTATCCTGCTGGAACAGGTAAGTATGCCGATGCAGGATCTGATCCGGTTAACCGGGCAGTTGTTTGGGTTTGCCCGCTCCGGTACAAATATAGACGCTGCCATGTTCCGGGGACTACAGGAAGCCACCCGCCGTGACTTCGTGAAATTCAGCGGAGGCAAGATCGTGATCAGGTAGCTTATCTTTTCTTAGGTGTCTATCCAGTAGTATTTTTACCGTGACCCAATAGTATTTTACCTCAGAATAATATTGTTTTTTAAGAAAAAGAGTACAGGCCGTTTTCAGATATACTATTAGTAGAAATGTGTACTTTTGCAGGCATGAAATCGAAGATGAATGTAACGTATAAAAGTGTCTGGATAATTGCTTACCCTATTCTGGTTAGTCTTTTGATGGAACAACTTATCGGAATGACCGATACGGCCTTCCTGGGACGTGTGGGAGAGATTGAATTAGGAGCCTCCGCACTGGCCGGAGTTTATTATCTGGCTATATTCATGCTGGGATTCGGCTTTAGCCTGGGAGCACAAATCTTGATCGCCCGCCGCAACGGGGAACAGGAATTCAAACAGATCGGGCAGATCTTTTACCAGGGTACTATAATTCTGTTGCTACTGGCTGTCTGTATGTTTAGCCTGTCCCGTATTTTTTCAGCCCGGCTTTTAAGTGCTGTTATTGAATCTGAATCGGTACAGGAGTCTGCCCTGCAATATATTAACTGGCGTGTTTACGGGTTCTTTTTCTCATTTACCGGGGTGATGTTCCGTGCCTTTTTTGTAGGTACCACCCAAACGAAAACACTTACGGCCAATTCGCTGGTGATGGTGTTGTCCAATGTTTTATTTAATTATGTGCTGATATTCGGGAAATTGGGTTTTCCGGCGTTGGGTATCGCCGGTGCGGCTATCGGTTCGTCACTGGCTGAATTAATGTCTGTGCTCTTTTTCATTATTTACACCATCCGCAGGGTAGATATCCGTAAATACGGACTGGATATATTCCAGGGATTACAGAAAAGAGTCATCAAACAGATCCTAAATGTATCCTTATGGACAATGATCCAAAACTTTATTTCCCTCTCCACCTGGTTCTTTTTCTTTGTTGCGGTTGAGCATCTGGGAGAACGTCCGTTGGCCATAACAAATATTATCCGGAGCATAGCTTCCATCCTTTTCACTGTTACCATAGCCTTTGCTTCGACCTGTGGTTCACTGGTGAGTAATTTTATCGGAGCGGGCGAAAGCAATAAAGTAGGACAGGTTATTAAGATCTGTATTCAGATCAGTTATATGATACTGGTCCCGCTGGGTATCCTTTTTTCGGTTTTTCCGGAAATGGTGATTCGTATCTATACTAACAATTATGACCTGGTCACGGCTTCTGTTCCTTCTTTGTGGGTGATGTGCACTGCCTACTTTTTCCTGGTACCGGGTAATATTTTATTTCAATCCGTATCCGGAACAGGAAATATAAAGACCGCTTTTTTACTGGAGATTCTGACCATCATCGTCTATGTAGCGTATGTGACGTATATGATCTTCTACCGGAGGGTGGATGTGGCTTTTTGCTGGACTACCGAACATGTATATGGGATTACTATTATGATCGCCTGTTACTGGTATCTGAAAAAAGGACACTGGCAGAATAAGAAAATATAGAGAAGGTTGGATTATCTTTTGCTGTCAACCGGTTGCCGCAGCTGTGCAACATGCAGTCAACTCCTGTTAACTGTCTCCCGCAATCCTGTAACAAGCAATCAACACCTGTGAACTGCCTGCCGCAGCCTTGCAACATTCAATCGACACCAGAAACTATTTGTCGCAGTTTTGCAACAGGCGGTTGACTGCTGTGAACTGCCTGTTGCAGTCGTGAAACCTATATGCGACCCTTGTCGCCCGCCCGGCTTTTGGCGTAGCCGAAGGAAGGTATGGAAATAAAAAAGCTGTCTCCCTTTTGGAAAACAGCTTTTGCATATAATAAATAAAGTAATCAGCGGGATTAATACTGGCGTTCGAGTATCCAGGCATCCTGGAAATTCGGATCATATTTCCGTTTGATGGCATTGCGGCTTTCGTAAGCATCCCCTTTGTCATCAAAACTGGTTACGATCACCCGTAACATGCCTTGTTCATTTTCTCCCAGCACCGGTGTATAGCCTTCGTTTTGCATGCGCTCTTTTAAAGAATAAGCATTTGTACGGTTCTTGAAACTACCGATTACCACACTGTAGCGTTTCAGATGGTTACCGTCTTCACCCTGTGCAGGTTTAATTTTTTCCTGACGGGTTACTTCACTGGTAGTGGTGGGCCGTACCGGGGCAACTTCTACCACCTCTTCTTCCACTACTTCTACAGGTGCTGTTGTTTCTTTTTCTTTAGCTTGTTCGTATGCAGCTTTATATGCACTCTGCTTAGGTTTACATGAGCCAAAAGCCAGAATCATACAGGCTGAGGCAGCGAATAAACAAATCTTGTTCATGTTAGTCAGTTCTAAAATTAATGCACAAAGATATAAATATTATTT
>JAJQES010000327.1 GCA_021201565.1 Tannerellaceae bacterium | reverse complement strand
ATATGAATAAATATCCTCATATTATCAGTTACTTTTTATTACAAAAGACAGGAGGAATTTATGTAGGAGCAGATTATGAAGCGATTAAACCTTTTAATTCAATCTTCTCGTATGACAAATGTTATTTATCAGCGAATCCCGAAGATGGAACAAAATTATCGGACTCATTTATAGCATGCACAGCTGATCATCCTTTTTTACAATATCTTACGGAGGAATATAGTAAACTATTTACAAATTATCCCTGGAGTAAAAAAATACCTGAGATAACAGAACTATATTAAAAATATGAGGATAAGCAAAGTATAATTATACTTCCTTCCGCTTATATTAATCCATGTACAAAAAACGATATTGAAAATTACTTCTCCGGATTAATTAATGAGAAAGATATGGAATCCAGGTTAAAAAACTCATATACGATTTGCTATCACCTAACATCAATGCCTGAAAAACCAAAAACAGAGGTATTATATATCAGTTCGGGATATACAGGTGGAGGTGCATATATTGCAGCACATAGAATCCACACAGGTTTATTGAAAATAGGGATCAAGTCTAATATGCTGGTAAAATATGGAAATAATACCAGAGAACCGGATATCCAGATCACAACAAACGAAGAAAATCCTGACTTTTCAATAGAGTATAAAGCGTTAAATCAATATTCTATCACAAAAACTCATATATTATTTTCACCCTCTATGGTCGGCATAAATCCGGAAAAATATATTCATTTTTTTGATCCTGCTATCGTACAATTACATTTTATAAATTACGAATTTATTAAAATTGAAGACTTATCATATATAAAAAAACCAATTGTGTGGAGGCTCCCTGATTGTTGGGCTTTCACAGGAGGGTGTCATTATCCGGATGGATGTAAAAAATTCCAGGAAGCATGTGGAAACTGCCCCTTATTGAATTCTAATGAAGAAATGGACTTATCCAGAAAAGTTTGGCAAAGGAAAAAAACGTCATGGGAAAAATTGAATTTAACCATTGTAGTACCGACTTTATGGATGAAAGACCTTGTGCAACAAAGTAGTCTGTTTTGCCATTTACCTATCGAAATAATTCCCAACGGAGTAGATCTGGAGAAATTTTATCCATTAGATAAAGACGCCTGCCGTAAGGTTTTAGGATTTAGCTGTGAAAAAAAAATCATATTGTATGGAGCGCACCATGCTCTCAATGATCCCCGTAAAGGATATGAGTATATACAACAGGCAATAAAAAAAATCCCACAGGAAGAGAGAAAGAATATTGAATTTGTAATCTTTGGTACAGATAACGAACAACTGATGGAGGAAACCAGACTGTCTGTAAAATCCTTTGGATATATAAAAGAACATCTTATTTTACAAATGATATATTCTGCTGCTGATGTAATGATAGTTCCTTCTACAGAAGAAGCCTTTGGACAAACTGTCATTGAAGCAATGGGATGTGGTACACCAGTCATAGCATTCAAAGAAACGGGTCCTGAAAGCATTATAGACCATAAAATCAACGGTTATTTAGCAAACTACAAAAGTTCTTATGATCTGGCCAAAGGCATTTGTTGGATATTAAATTCTAAAAAACGTCTTCAGTTATTGTCAAAAAATGCGATAAAAAAAGTCAGACAGGTTTATGATATTAAAATTGTCGCCAAACAGTATCAAAAGCTATACGAAAGAATTCTTATCAACTCACTTTTTGATTAACTGTACAACTAATACATCAACAATGGAGCTGATAATTTTCTGATTGAATTTTTCATTAACAAAACAGGATCAGGTACATACACTTTAGGTTCATCCTTTTCATAGAATTCATCCCAGTCAAATTCCTGTGCTGTGATCCGCATAATACGGCGTACAATGGCTTCGCGGGAAGGTGCATTAAAATAAGGAATATTGTCCTGCATACAACTATATTCTTCAGGTCTCCATATACCTTTTCCATATAAATAACCTCCTTGATAAAATCCGACCTGATATTCCTGTTGAGAAAGATAATGGATCCAGTGTACCTGTTGAGATTGACCGGTCAGGGAAAGATTAGCGGCAAAACTCCAGGGATCTCCATCCCGGAATAACTCAATCACATCTATACGTTCCTGAGGGATAGTAAGCGTCGGATAATAGATATATTCATCTAATAATCTGCCAAAACCATGTCCGCCAGCTTCATGGCCCACTACTTCTTTGAAAGTGTCCCGTCCAATCGGGCACATCGAAATAGATCTTCCGGTAGGTGTCATAACGGTTGTGCCTGCATATACATCTAAATTAATAACCAGTATTATAGTAGTATTATCCAGTTCTTCTTCAGTCAGTTCCAGACTTTCCATTACATATTCAAAGACTAAGTCCGTATCGCAGTCAATATCCGTGCTATTCTTTCCTACCAGATTCGATTTAAAAGCTGTATTCTTTGTTTGCGCCTGGACATCCTGCTCTGCAAAATCAGCAGATACTGTCGCACCACTCTCTTCGGAATAAGTGACTATTTTATAAACATTAAAATAGTCCTTATAGGTTTTTAACGGCTCAAAACCAAAAAACGCTTCGATAGCGATATCCGCCATGACATCATAAATATTTCCTTTACCGAAATCTTCCCGTACAAATCCATCTCCTAAAATAACCAGGTTCGGATTCTGTTCAAAGACCAACGGAGCTTTTTGTACAACCAGTAAGGAATGATTATCATAAATCTGATTGGTTCCCGTCCGGAAATGGTAGATCTCACTATATGTTTCTCCTCCAAAATCGTCAGAGACTAATATACGCCAGTAGTAATCTGTATTTTCTTCTAAATATTTACGATTCACGGCATACTCTGTCTGAGTGATACGCCCGGAAATATCCTCCCAACCCTCAGGTTCCAGATCACGGTCTTTTGAAATAAATATATTATAATAAACCTCATCACTATCTTCATCCCAAGATTCAGTCCAGCTAAAATAAGGATAGATACCGTCTATTTGTTGAGTATCCTCCGGAGTGATCAGTTCCGGTGCTACCGGCGCTATATTATCAATTTCCTGGCTCACCTTTAAAAAGTAAGAGGAGTTATTACAAATAAATTCAATCTGGTCGTCTCTTCTGGGAACCCGTTCCAGGTAGGGTTCCGGGGTTAGCGTTAAAATATGGTCACCTGTTCCCTGTAAAATATCTATCCGGCACCACTCTGCTTCCTCATGGATAATGATCTCCCAATCATAGGTCGTAAACAGACTGATTTCCTGAGGTGTCCCTTCTCTGTCAAATAAGATCTCATACCGGTCCAATGTCAAATAAGTTCCCCGTTGTGAAACAGCCACCGTATCTGTCAATTTGCCGGCATGCACATAAAAACTCACAGATCTGTCATGATCTTCCGGATTCGCTAATGCTGTCACTATAAAAGAAGAATTACCGGACCCACTGGTAGGAACAAAGGTTAACCAATCTGTAGCACTACTGATATACCATTCCTGATTAGTAATAATAGAGACCTCTCCCTGTTCCCCCTCAGCCATAAAGGCAAACTCATTCACTGATAAGGTTAAATAAATCTCTTCTTCATCTTTACAGGTTGTAAAGAGAAAAATCATAGAAAAGAAAAAACAGATCCAGGTAATTTTCATGG
>JAJQES010000020.1 GCA_021201565.1 Tannerellaceae bacterium | reverse complement strand
ACTATATAGTGGGATCAGGCGGTTCCGTTTACCGGCCTATACGGGGAGGGGACTTCGCTCCCGTGGGTGGGCTACCGGCGGATATGTCCTGCTGGCAGGCCTGTTGTTTGTCGTGATGCGTGGAGGGATCACCACCTCTACCGCCAATGTCGGACGGGTGTACCACAGTCCGGATAACTTTCTGAACCATGCCGCCATCAACCCTTGTTTCAGTTTGCTGGCTTCTCTCTCCAAATCCGATGATTTTGCGTCTCAGTTCCGCTTTTTGGAGGAGCCGCGACGGGAGGAACTTTTCAGGGAATTGTTTCCGCAGACTCCCGATAGTGTGGAGCGCAGGATGCTTTTGACGACTGACCGGCCGGAAATCCTGATCATTTTACTGGAGAGTTTCTCTTCCAATGTGATAGAATCCCTGGGGGGTATAGAAGGTGTGACGCCGGAATTTGATCAATTGAGCCGGGAAGGGATCCTGTTCCGGCAGGCGTATGCCAGTTCGTTCCGCACCGACCGGGGATTGGTGGCTGCTTTGAGCGGATACCCCGGGCAACCCACAACATCGGTCATGAAGATGCCGGCCAAGAGCCAGACTTTGCCTTCTCTCTCTAAAAGCCTGGTGAAAGAGGGATATACGACGGATGTATTGTATGGAGGAGATATTGACTTTACCAATATGCGGAGTTATTTTCTCAGTTCCGGGTACAGCAAGCTGGTATCGGATGTGAATTTCCCCCTGTCCCGGCGGTTGAGTAAATGGGGAGCGCAGGATGATGTCACTTTCCGTCATTTATATGAAGAGATGAAAAACCGGGATATGCGGGAGGCCCCCCGTATGACTACTTTTCTTACCCAGAGTAGCCACGAGCCGTTTGAAGTTCCTTTCCGGAAATGGGGGGACCCTTACTTAAATGCAGTTTCTTTTGTAGATAGTTGCCTGGGTGATTTTATTGCGAAGATTAAAAAAGAACCTGTCTGGGACAATTTGTTGATCGTATTGGTAGCTGATCATGGATACCGCTATCCGTATAACCTGTTGGAGTATTCACCGGAACGTTATCATATTCCGCTACTCTGGCTGGGAGGAGCGGTAAAGGAACCGGTGGTGGTGGATCAGTATATGGCCCAGACAGACCTGCCGGCTACATTGCTGGGACAGTTAAATCTACCGGCGGATGAATTTACTTTTAGCCGGGACCTGTTCAGTTCTTCGGGAGTAGACCCTTTTGCGTTTTATACGTTTAATAATGGATTTGGTTTTCTGGATTCAACAGGCCGTACGGTGTTTGATAATGAAGGAGAACTGATCCTCCTGGAAGAGATCATGGAACCGGAAAATAACCGTCTGGAGAAAGGACAGGCTATTCTTCAGACCTTGTATCAGGATCTGGGGAGAAGGTAGGAATATAATTGACAATTCATAATTTACAATTGACAATGAATCGAAGATCCTGATTTACCGGAATACCCATGTTTTGTTTCCAGTCTGTAACCCTGAAAGAATGAGAGTAAGTCTCCGGGTCTGTGAGCTGGTTTCTGAACATTGCTGCTTGCCTGCCTGTTTTTAGTTAATACGCTAAAAAGAAAAAGAGATGAAAACAGATAAGAATATTTATGGATATGACGGAAATGTTCCCATGAATGAAGAAGAGATCGAAAAGATGAAGGAACGGTATCCTGTTCAACCGGTTGCGGGTGAGGATGAACAAACGACCCATGTAGAGAAACTCAAAACCGAAACGGATGAACTGGGCGTAGGAGAGGACACCCGGGAAAGAGGATAAAACAATTGACAATTGACAATCGACAGTGGACAATTGAAGATATAGCCGGTTGGAGAGAGAATTAATTGTCAATTGTCAATTGTCAATTGTCAATTAATAACTACTTTTGCGTCTTATAAATAAATAGACGAAAAATCGTATGTTGACGCTTAAGGTTATTACAGAAAATACGGATGAAGTGATCCGTCGGTTAGCTAAAAAACATGTTGATGCCCGTGAGATCATCGCTCAGGTGATTGACTTAGATAAAACCCGGAAAAGTACCCAGCAACAGTTGGATGCGAATCTGGCTGAACTGAACCGTATCTCCAAATCAATAGGCCAGCTGATGAAAGAGGGCCGTAAGGAGGAGGCAACGGATGCCCGCAACCAGGTGGGGGAAATGAAAGAGGCCAGCCGCCGGTTAGAGGAGACTAAAGTAGGAGTGGAGAAACAGATTCATGATCTGTTGATACAACTTCCCAATATGCCGCATGACTCTGTTCCCGAAGGAAAAGGGGCAGAACAAAATGTCTGTGAAAAAGAGGGCGGGGTGATTCCTGAACTGGGCGACGACGCGTTGCCCCACTGGGACCTGGCAAAAAAATATGATATTATTGATTTTGAATTGGGGGTAAAGATCACGGGTGCCGGATTTCCTGTTTACAAAGGTTTTGGCAGCCGTCTGCAACGTGCTCTGATTAACTTCTTTCTGGATAATGCAAGGGAGGCCGGCTATCTGGAGGTTCAACCGCCTTATGTCGTAAATGCGGATTCCGGATATGGGACCGGAAACCTTCCCGATAAAGAGGGACAGATGTATTACGCGCCGGCTGACGATTTGTATCTGATCCCGACGGCTGAGATTCCGGTAACTAATATCTACCGGGATGTGATCCTCGATAAAAAAGATCTTCCTATCTGTAATACCGCCTATTCTGCCTGCTTTCGTCGTGAAGCCGGTTCGTATGGAAAAGATGTGCGGGGACTGAACCGTTTACACCAGTTTGATAAAGTAGAAATTGTGCGGATTGATACTCCGGAGCACTCGTATGAGTCTTTACAGGAGATGGTAGACTATGTACAGACCCTGTTGGAAAAACTGGAACTGCCCTGGCGTATCCTGCGCCTTTGTGGGGGGGACATCAGCTTTACTTCCGCGTTGACCTTTGACTTTGAAGTTTATTCCGCCGCACAGAAACGGTGGCTGGAAGTAAGCTCCGTATCTAATTTTGAAAGTTTCCAGGCTAATCGTCTGAAATGCCGTTACCGGGATGAACATAAAAAGATCCAGTTATGCCATACCCTGAATGGTAGTGCACTGGCGCTTCCGCGTATCTTAGCTTCTCTATTGGAAAATAACCAGACTCCGGAAGGAATCCGTATTCCGGCTGCCCTGGTACCCTATACGGGTTTTGATATGATCCGGTAATAGCTACCGGATCCTGTCCTGCCTGAATTAAACTAAACAAACATATAATACAAATGAAAACAACACAAATGCTTATCCAGGCGCTGCTGGCACTGATCCTGACCGGATGTGCCGGCTCTCCGCTGCCTGAACTTACTTCCGAAGCTGTATCTGTTCCTGTCGCAGGAAATACGTATGTAACTGCTGCCCGTGACCAGGCGAAGATCTCCCGTCGTGGGATCGATTCCTGGGAAGGTGACGAGGCCGTTCTCTCTTTGTGGTTTAAAGTGAGCCAGACCGGGGATTTACACCTGTTTTTGAAATCAGCGTATGACCAGGGGGAAGCCCGTTTACAGGTTTCCTGTCTCGGTAAAGATTTTCCTGTGACTATCAATCAACCGGAGGAGACGGTCTATCCGGTCGGGATTGTACAGGTAAAACAGCCGGGATATATCCGGGTGGATCTGAAAGG
>JAJQES010000246.1 GCA_021201565.1 Tannerellaceae bacterium | reverse complement strand
TTCCTGACTATATGGAAACTGGCGCATGCAAAAATGTTTTAGGGACATAACATTTTTTTCTTCTTTCTCTTTCTTTATATATTTCTTTCTCTTTATAGTTAGTATAACTATATATATTATTGTTATCACTTTTTCCCTCACTTTTTCCCTCACTTTTTCCCTCACTTTTTTGTTCACTTTTTCCCTGTATTTCTTTTGGGGGATACATTTTTGGACGGAGGGGATCTCCCGATCCCCGGCTAATGAATATCCGGATCTCCTGATCCAAAACTACCCATTCCTTTAAAGATATACAAGCAGGTATTTTATTCATTGGATCACAAATCCGTAGTGGCTGGAATAAAGCGAAGAACGTTCCGTAGACTTTTTTTTGACGTTCCGCAGAGCTTTTTTTCACGTTCTGCGGACCTTTTTTTGACGTTCCGCAGGCTTTTTTTTAAAAATATTAGTAGGTTGGTATACAGTAAACTAAACTTTTTCAATTGACACTCGACTATTACCAATTGCCAATTTCCCTTTTTAATCTTTGGATCTGAAAGGGATTATTTGTTTCGTTTCTATCCTGAGTTTGAGCTTTGAATTATAGGGCACACAAAATTCTAAGACCTATGCAAATGTATAGGTCTTAGAATTCTATATGCCCTTTCGCTTATATCTGAATAATTTATACGCTGGAGTGGAATTCTCCCGGATTATCCACTGTCAATTGTCAATTTTCTCAATCTGCTCCTGGACGATGGCGTCTACTACGGCAACGGTGGTCAGGTTGACGATATCGCGGGTGGAACTGGCCAGGTCGGTAAAGTGGATCGGTTTGTTCAGACCCATCTGGATCGGACCGATGGTTTCACCGACTCCCATTTCCAGTAACAACTTATAGGCACTGTTGGCACTGCTGAGGTTGGGAAAGATAAGTGTATTGACATCTTTGCCTTTCAGTTTGGTGAACGGATAGGTCTTGTCCCGCAGTTTTTTATCGAATGCGAAGTTGACCTGCATTTCTCCGTCTACTATCATCTCGGGATGTGTTTTATGTAGTGTTTCAATCGCCTCGTGTGCTTTCCGTGGACTGCCCTGTTTATCGGAACCGAAGTTTGAGTAGGACACTAAAGCCATTACCGGTTCGTGCGCGAAGAATTTCACTGCATCGTGTGTTAACCGCGCGACATCTACGAGTACCTCGGTGGATGGGTGGCGGTTGATCAGGGTATCAGCGATAAAGAAAGTTCCTTTTTTACAGGTGACAATGTTCATGGCTCCGAAATGGTTGTAACTGGGACGGATACCGATGATCTGTTCAGCCATTTTGGTGACTTCCGAATAACGGCTATACACGCCGGTAACAAATGCGTCGGCATCACCGGTGGCTACCATCATCATTCCGAACGCGTTACGGTCTACCATCTTTTCGCAGGCATCTTCATAGGTGACCCCTTCCCGGGCTTTCTTTTCGGAAAGAATAGACGCATAACGGTACCGGCGTTCATTTTCCCGGTCGTGCCGCAGGTTCACGATCTCAATTCCTTCGAGACTCAGGTTCTCTTCAGCCGCCATTTTTTCCAGCCGCTCTTCATTCCCCAGCAGAACCGGATAGCAGATGCCTTCCTGCCGGGCTTCCACAGCTGCTTTCAGCATATTGACATGGTTTGCCTCCGCGAAAACAACCCGTTTGGGATTGGCTTTGGCCATATCGGTGAAGGAGCGGAGCATCTTGTTGTCATAGCCCATCATTTCACGCAGGTGATTCGCATACTCCTCCCAGTCGGTAATTGTTTTCCGGGATACGCCGGATTCGATCGCTGCTTTTGCCACCGCGCACGATACATGGGT
This sequence comes from Tannerellaceae bacterium, assembly GCA_021201565.1. GTDB lineage: Bacteria > Bacteroidota > Bacteroidia > Bacteroidales > Tannerellaceae > UBA4116. Next base: position 1,815 of record JAJQES010000246.1, on the reverse strand, counting down.
CAGCAGACGTGGATCTAATGGTTTGGGCAGGATATAGTCTCTGCCGAACGAAGTCCGTTTCAGTTTATAGGCTGCGTTGACTACATCGGGCACCGGCTCTTTCGCCAGCCTGGCAATGGCATATACGGCGGCCAGTTTCATCTCTTCGTTGATGGATTTGGCATGTACATCCAGCGCTCCGCGGAATATATAAGGGAATCCGAGTACATTGTTGATCTGGTTCGGATAGTCCGAACGTCCGGTGGCAAAAATAATATCTTTCCGTGAAGCCATCGCGTCGGCATACGAAATTTCCGGGTTCGGATTCGCCAGCGCAAACACGATCGGGTTTTCGTTCATGGTTTGCACCATCTCTTTGGTCAGCACATCGGCCACAGACAGTCCGAGGAATACGTCTGCACCGACCACCGCTTCCGCAAGGGTTTTGATATTCAGTGTGGTGGCAAATCCTTTTTTCTCTTCGTTCAGGTCTGTGCGGTGTACGGAAATAACCCCTTTACTGTCGCACATAATGATGTTCTCTTTCTTAGCACCTAACATCACATACAGTTTGGTACAGGAGATAGAGGCAGCGCCGGCCCCGTTTACTACGATCTTAACATCTTCGATTTTCTTTCCGGTCAGTTCCAGTGCATTGATCAGGCCGGCTCCCGAGATAATCGCTGTTCCGTGCTGGTCGTCGTGCATGACCGGAATGTCCAGTTCCGCTTTCAGCCGGGTTTCTATTTCAAAGCATTCAGGCGCTTTGATGTCTTCCAGATTGATTCCTCCGAACGTAGGGGAGATCGCTTTGACTGTCTGGATGAATTTCTCCGGATCTTTTTCATCGACTTCGATGTCAAACACATCAATGCCTGCAAAGATTTTGAAGAGCAAGCCTTTTCCTTCCATGACCGGTTTGCCGGCTACGGCTCCGATATCGCCTAATCCGAGAACGGCTGTTCCGTTTGAAATCACGGCAACCAGATTACCTTTCGCTGTATATTTATAGGCATCCAACGGATTTTTTTCTATTTCCAGGCAGGGTTCGGCAACTCCCGGTGAGTAAGCAAGGGACAGGTCGGCCTGTGTGCTATAGGGTTTGGTAGGGACTACTTCTATTTTTCCCGGTTTTCCTTCCGAGTGATACCGCAAAGCATCTTTTTTTGTTACTTTAGCCATCTTTGTTCCATTAAAATGTTGATAAAACGGCTACAAAAGTAATAAATTATAATGGGAATCCCTCTTTTACGGGAATATAATCTCTTTTCTAAAAGGTCTGTAGAAACATGAGGAAAGGCTAAAAAGCATGAATTGTTGTGCAAAATCATTATCTTTGTTATTTAGAGTGAAATAATAAACTTGATTACACGACCCTTTTGATGCGATGAAGAAACAGATTGTTTTTTTAGTTTCCTGTTATCTGACCCTTTTGCTTTTTTTTGTATTGACAAAACCTTTGTTTTTATGGTATTACATGGAGAAAGGAGCGTATGGGGTACAGGAGTTCCTGCGTGTCGCCGGTTATGGGCTGAAGCTGGATAGTACGGTGGCTGCTTATTTTACCGTGTTTCCTCTGTTACTGGTGATCCTCTCAGTCTGGTGGCACCGGAAAGGGCTAAATAGCATCCTGCAAGGGTACTGGATGGTGACGGCTTTCCTGTTAACAGTTATATTCTGTGTGGATTTTGCTTTGTATGACTACTGGAAATTTCGTCTGGACGCCACTGTTTTGTTTTACCTGGATTCTCCTACGAATGCCCTGGCGAGCGTGACAACCGGACAGATCGTTTTGTGGGTGGGACTGGCTGTAGGGGTATTCCTGTTACTATATAG
>JAJQES010000168.1 GCA_021201565.1 Tannerellaceae bacterium | reverse complement strand
AATGTATTGCGAGAGGGCTTACCTATAGTGTGCCTTTAAAAGCAAAATTAAAACTATATTGTACAGACCCGGATCATGAGGATTTTGATACTGTGATCCAGGATGTATATCTGGGCCCTATTCCTTACATGACGGAAAGAGGAACATTTGTAATAAATGGTGCAGAGCGTGTTGTTGTTTCTCAGTTGCACCGTTCACCGGGTGTGTTCTTCGGACAGAGCATCCATGCGAATGGAACTAAACTGTATTCCGCACGTATCATTCCATTTAAGGGGTCATGGATTGAGTTTGCCACTGACATTAATAATGTCATGTATGCTTATATCGATCGTAAAAAGAAATTACCTGTAACGACTCTTTTAAGAGCTATTGGTTTTGAAAGTGACCGGGATATTCTGGAAATCTTTAATCTGGCTGAAGAAGTAAAAGTTACAAAAACCAATTTAAAGAAGTTAATCGGACGTAAATTGGCTGCCCGTGTATTAAGAACATGGGTGGAAGACTTTGTTGATGAGGATACTGGTGAAGTTGTATCTATTGAACGTAATGATGTGATTATCGATCGTGAATCTGTTCTCGATGCTGATAATATTGAAGCTATTCTGGATTCAGGTACACAGAATATTCTGTTACACCGTGAAGATCAGAATCTTTCCGATTATGCTATCATATATAACACCCTTCAGAAAGACCCCAGTAACTCAGAGAAAGAGGCTGTATTGTATATTTACAGACAATTGAGAAACGCAGAGCCAGCCGATGAAGCCAGTGCGCGTGAGGTCATTACTAACCTGTTCTTTTCAGAAAAAAGATATGACCTGGGAGAAGTAGGGCGTTACAGAATTAATAAAAAGTTAGGCCTCACTACCAGTGATGAAGTGAAGGTATTAACAAAAGAAGATATAATCGAAATCATCAAATATCTGATTGAATTGATCAATTCAAAAGCGATTGTTGATGATATTGACCACTTGAGTAATCGTCGTGTTCGTACAGTTGGGGAACAATTGTATAATCAGTTTGGTATTGGTTTGGCCCGTATGTCAAGAACAGTACGTGAACGGATGAATGTACGCGATAATGAAGTTTTTACTCCGATTGATCTGATCAATGCGAAGACTATTTCTTCGGTTGTTAATTCATTTTTCGGAACAAATGCTTTGTCTCAGTTCATGGACCAGACGAATCCATTGGCGGAGATTACTCACAAACGACGTTTATCTGCGTTAGGTCCTGGTGGTTTGTCACGTGAACGTGCCGGTTTTGAGGTGCGTGACGTACACTATACTCACTATGGACGTCTTTGTCCGATTGAAACACCTGAAGGACCAAACATCGGTTTGATTTCTTCTCTTTGTGTATATGCCAAGATCAATGATTTAGGTTTTATTGCGACGCCTTACCGTAAAGTTGAGAACGGGAAAGTAGATTTTTCAGAGGAGGGGTTGTCTTATTATACAGCAGAAGAAGAAGAAGAGATGACCATTGCTCAGGGGAATGCTCCTTTGGATGATGAAGGTAAATTTATTCGTGACAGGGTAAAATCACGTTTTGAGGCTGACTTTCCTGTGGTGCCTCCTTCGGATGTAAACCTGATGGACGTTTCTCCTACGCAAATTGCTTCTATTGCTGCTTCGTTGATTCCGTTCCTTGAACATGATGATGCGAACCGTGCATTAATGGGATCGAACATGATGCGGCAGGCTGTTCCATTATTACGTACAGATGCTCCTATTGTAGGAACAGGTATTGAGGCACAGGTTGCCCGCGATTCCCGTACACAGATTGTGGCAGAACGTGAAGGTGAAGTGGTATATGTGGATGCAACTTGTATCAAAATTAAATATGACCGTACTGAAGATGAAGATTTTGTAAGCTTCGAGGATGCGGTGAAAACATATTATATTCCTAAATGGCGTAAAACCAACCAGAGTACCACCGTGGACCTTCGTCCGATCTGTTTCCGTGGTGACAGAGTTGTTGCCGGTCAGATCCTGACAGAAGGTTATTCCACTCAGAAAGGGGAATTAGCTCTGGGGCGTAACGTGAAAGTGGCGTATATGCCGTGGAAAGGGTATAACTATGAAGATGCTATTGTGTTGAACGAACGCATGGTGCGGGAAGACTTTTTTACTTCTGTACATGTGGATGAATATATCCTGGAAGTTCGTGAAACTAAACGAGGTATGGAAGAATTAACTTCTGATATTCCTAATGTAAGCGAAGAGGCAACTAAAGATCTGGATGAAAGAGGTATCGTACGTGTAGGTGCACGTATCGAACCGGGGGATATCCTGATCGGTAAGATTACTCCGAAAGGAGAGTCTGATCCTTCTCCGGAAGAAAAACTGCTTCGTGCTATCTTTGGTGATAAGGCAGGAGATGTAAAAGACGCTTCTTTAAAAGCGACTCCTTCTTTACGTGGGGTCGTTATTGATACCAGTCTTTTCTCTAAAGCAGTTAAGAAGCGTAAATCACGTCTTACTGATAAAGCTATCCTTCCGAAACTGGACGAGGAATATGAAGACAAACTGGCAAAGTTGAAAGGTGTATTGGTTGATAAACTAATGCAGCTGACAAATGGTAAAGTTTCCCAGGGAGTAAAAGACTTTATGAATACGGAGGTAATTGCCAAAGGTGTTAAATTTTCCCGTAAAGATCTGGAAGCACTGGATTATAGCTCAGTACAGGTAAGTAAGTGGACTACCGATAATCAGAAAAATGATCTGATCAAAGAAGTGATCCTGAATTATCTGAAGAAATATAAGGAACTGGATGCCGAATTAAGGCGGAAGAAATTTGACCTGACAATTGGGGATGAACTTCCAACCGGTATCGTACAGATGGCAAAAGTATATATTGCTAAGAAACGCAAGATACAGGTTGGGGATAAGATGGCTGGACGTCACGGAAATAAAGGTATTGTTTCTAAAATCGTTCGCCAGGAAGATATGCCATTCCTGGAAGATGGAACACCGGTTGATATTTGCTTGAATCCGCTGGGGGTACCTTCCCGTATGAACCTGGGGCAGATTTTTGAAGCTGTATTGGGCTGGGCCGGTCAGTCTATGGGTGTGAAATTTGCTTCTCCTATTTTTGACGGTGCCTCTCTGGATGACCTGAATGACTGGACTGATAAAGCTGGCGTTCCCCGTTATGGTAAAACATATCTGTATGATGGTGGTACCGGCGAGCGTTTTGACCAGCCGGCTACAGTAGGGGTGACTTACTTCCTGAAACTTGGCCATATGGTTGACGATAAAATGCATGCCCGTTCAATTGGACCGTACTCACTTATTACACAACAGCCGTTGGGTGGTAAGGCTCAGTTTGGGGGACAACGTTTTGGAGAAATGGAGGTTTGGGCCCTTGAAGCATTCGGTGCTGCCCATATCTTGCAGGAGATCCTGACTATCAAGTCTGATGATGTGGTAGGACGTTCTAAAGCATACGAGGCTATTGTAAAAGGCGAACAAATGCCACATCCTGGAATTCCTGAATCGTTGAACGTATTGCTTCACGAGTTAAGAGGTCTTGGTTTGAGCTTTACTCTGGATTAATTCAACAATATTATAAAGCGGATGAATTTCGGTTTATCCGCTTTTCAAAATCGATAACTCGTTATAATTAACATAACATGGCTTTTAGAAAAGAAAACAAGATAAAGAGTAG
>JAJQES010000085.1 GCA_021201565.1 Tannerellaceae bacterium | reverse complement strand
GCTATAAGGAAATCCTATATTCAACGTATTTATCCTGACCCGGTAAAAATAGTGTTAACAGAACCGATAGAAGATAAAGAAATTCTCCTGGTGGTAGAAGAGTCGGAGAATATGATAAATTTCACCTGGGATTGTGATACGACCGGAGTTTCTTTCAAACTAAGAATGTTCGATTATGAACTGGAAGCTTCCCAGACATTTGATGTAGGAGAAAAAACAGTTTCTCTATCTCACAACTCGATTTTGATTTTCTCCTTGAACAAACATTTGAAATGGTAGCTTCACAGAAGAAGAAGATTTACTGGGAAGTACTCTCTGATAACGAATCCTGGCTATTTCGAGTGATACGGCACAATTCACAGTCAGAAGGTTTATGGCCTTATTGAATGCTCAGCCAATTACTTTACTTTCCGGACCTGCGGATAATTCTTCCTATACTCTGAATTACGATATCCCCGATCAAGTACTCTCTACTGTAACGTGGGATTGCGGAGCACCTAATACAGTTTTTGTCCTGGAATATAGTTTAGATGCTGATATGAATCAAGCACAGATAAAAACCCTTGATAAAGAGAAATCTGTAGAGTTCACTCATGGATTATTGGATGATATCCTTTCCGATCTGGGAGGTGCATATCTGACTAAAAAGATTTACTGGCGTATCAGCAGTACAGTTACTGTACAGACAGAACCTTCCGAAATACGGAATATGAACCTGACAGGTATGCTGAAACCATTTACAGATAATCGTGATCCGCAGAAAAAGGAAATATATCAGGTAGTGAAGATTGGAAATGATTTCTGGATGGCAGAAAATCTAAGAGCTACTATGTATTGTGACGGAGCTGCTTTTACTACTGTGGATGTAATATCAAAAACTTATTCGGAAGGTCCTGTAGCTGATTCTTCTATTACAGGACAATATTATACATGGCCGACAGCAGTAAGAAATATGGAGTTAGCTACAGAAGAAGATGATACGATTATACAGGGAGTATGTCCGGATGGCTGGCATGTTTCCACCAAAAAAGATTGGGATAATCTGATAGAAGTCCTCTCTCCTTCTCCTGCGCTACAAACAAAATCCACTGATTATTGGGAGACCAATTACGGATTAACCAATAGCAGCGGATTGAATATTGTTCCATCCGGAGTGTTCTGGCACAACAATCTGCAATTACCTGACAATGGCGAAAATAAAGCATCTTTTTGGACAACAACTTTAGGATCTGAAACGACTGCATTTATGTATGAATTTTACGACTGGGAACAGCATATTTCTGCCTGGAATTATCCTAATCGCCCCTGGGCTGAAGGAGACAGTACAGCTTCACGGTTAGTGAATGTTCGTTGTGTAAGAGATAGTAATTAAGTAACTTAGCGCATGAGACCCTATATATTTTTCCTTTTTTTCCTCCTTTCCTATCCTATGCAAATGGGACGGGAAAAGAAGGAAAAAATTATGACCCTTTTGAAAGTAAAGAAGGAATTATCCCTTACGAAATGGCCGGACGTACGGATGATATGTCCCCTACTCTTACATTCGAAGATTGTAGCCAATGGGTCATCACTTCTCTTAATGCAGAAGCAGCTTTATATAGGACAAGAGAAGAAAGGGTATTCAGCGAATATAGTGGAAAAATAGTTTATAAAACATTAGATAAAGAAGCCGGATTCCGGGTAGAACTTAAACAACCCCTTATTCTGGAAGAGTGGGATTGTATTGAATTATGGAACTATGGAGACCATTGGTGCTGGGGAGAGCCCCACTATTCCACTGCAATGAAAGCATATGTGATCATTTTGGATAGTCAGGACCAGGAGTATATCTTACCTATTGTACAGGCAGGGTATGAAGGTCTGATACATAAATATTGGTTTTTGAGCCATTTCAAATTACAATATCCCTTCCAGGGTCCTACCCGTTTCGCCGGGTATGCATTCCATTGTAATGAACCGGATATAGGAAGAGAACATACTATTTATCTGGGTAATACGTATATATTTAAAGAAAAGTTGGAACCTTTTACTTATAAACTATTACCGGATAAACTTCCTTTTCCTCTACGGAAGGAAACCATTGCACCTTTCATCAAAGATCGGGAGGGAAAGTCTAAAGTTATTATCAATGATGAAAAAGTAATTTTTGAATATAAAAGTATTCATGAAAGTTTTAGTTACGAAATGGACTCAAAAGAACCTTTCGGAGAACTTTGGCTGAAAGAAAAAAATCAAAAGATCCTCCTGAACCAGAATGGAGAAATTATATTTGCAAACCAGGAAAAAGTAAACTGGGAAAAAAATAATCAACAGTTACATAATGATACACTATGTATTCATTATACTGCCACAGGCAAAAATATTACTTCATCTTTTCTCTGCAAATATTATCTCCATCAGAAATCTCTTATCTGGATAATAGAAGAATTAGCAAAGGAAGGAACTGTAGAAGAAATCCGTTTAGGTTCGACTGTAGTAAAAAAAGACCCCAGATTAGTACCTGTTCCGTTTTTAGTATATAATTACAGTGCTCATCGTCCCTGCATATTATCTGCCAATGACTGGTTTTATTTTCCTATGTTTGATTGGTATTATACCAATTCATCGCAATTTTTTGCCGGGAACAACCGGATTGAAAAAGAGGAGGCTTTTTACAATGGAGGGGTACGTTATATTCCTCTTATTAATGGTAAAAGAAATCCTTTACGGGAAAAATTATTCTGGAATATCTCAAAAGATGTACAAGAAGTTTTACCTACCGTTGACAATCCCCCATCTTCTATGCAAAAATATCAGGCAGACCGGTTCTGGTGTATTGCAGGAGGTGATGATCTGAAAAAGTTAGGAGAAAATGTAGTGCTGCTGCGTTCTAAAGGTATAGAGAAAGTAAGCATCCGCTATCACGAAGATTTCTGGCGTGAAAAAGGAGAATCTTTTACCTTTTGCCTGGAACCGAATCCCCGGCTAACTAAAGACAGCCTGAGAAACTTTGTACGCTTTGTGCAAGCCAGAGACTGGCGGGTAGGTTTTTACAGTAACTATACAGATCTTGCTCCTGTTAATGCCAGCTGGAACCGGGATAAAATGAAAATGGGGCCAAAAGGTGAGTGGGAAGTAGCCTGGTCATGCACGTATGCACCCAAGCCACATGTGGCCTGGGAACAACAAGCTTTTTTGCCCCTCGCATCCGACAGATGTTCGGAACCAATCACTCGTATTGTGATGTGCATACTGCTGTTTCTCCTATGAGTCGTGTAGATTATGATTTCCGGTCACCAGGTGCCGGAATGTTCCGGTCAGTCCTCAACTATTATGGAATGATTCTTCTCAATGAACGCCGGGCCTATGGTGGGCCGGTTTACTCAGAAGGTGGAAACCATTGGTGGTATGCCGGTTTAGCAGACGGAAATTATGCAAATGATGATCTTCTTAATTTACCTGTATTCCCGGATTTTCAGTTACTGAAATTAAATCCTCTGGAGATGGATGTTGCTAACCGGGGAGAAGGTTATGAATATATTGCCTATGCATTGGCCTATGGACATATAGGTATGGTGCATACTTCTGTGGAAGAAACCATACGCCGCTACTGTCTGTTACAACCGCTTCAGGAATTCTATTCCATGATACCGGTCAAGTCGATCCGTTATTCAGATGGAAAAAACTTTTACACTACTTCTGAAG
>JAJQES010000316.1 GCA_021201565.1 Tannerellaceae bacterium | reverse complement strand
GTGGTGTGATATGGGAAGAACTCTTTTTTTATCTGATTTAGTTAATCGTTTAATGTGAGAATGTAAACTGAAAAGTACCATGAAAAACACCTATCCTCTAATCGGAATACGACCTATTATTGATGGCCGCCGGCGGGGTATCCGTGAATCCCTGGAAGGGATGACTATGTCACTGGCTGAGAAGGTGGCAGACCTTTACAGGGAGAACCTTCGTTATCCGGACGGATCACCTGTTGAATGTGTAATTGCCGACACCTGTATCGGTGGAGTAAAAGAAGCTGCCTGGTGTACGGAAAAGTTTGAAAGAGCCGGTGTAGGAGTTTCCCTTTCTGTGACTCCGTGCTGGTGCTACGGGTCGGAAACAATCGATATGAATCCATTGATTCCGAAAGCCATCTGGGGCTTTAACGGAAGTGAACGTCCGGGTGCGGTTTATCTGGCGGCAGCTCTGGCGGCACACACGCAGAAAGGGTTACCTGCTTTTGGTATTTATGGCCGGGATGTACAGAATGTGAATGATCCGGACATTCCTACGGATGTACAGGAAAAACTCCTTCGTTTTGCAAAGGCCGGTCTGGCGGTTGCGATTATGCGTGGTAAATCCTACCTGGCGATTGGGTCGGTCTCTATGGGGATTGCCGGTTCAATCGTGAATCCGGACTTTCTTCAGGAATATCTGGGTATGCGTACGGAATATGTGGATTGTTCTGAAATTCTGCGCCGTATTCAGCAGGAGATTTATGACAAAAGGGAGTACAAAAAGGCATTGGACTGGACAAAAAAACATTGTATGGTCCATGAAGGGAATGACACGAATCCGGAAGCGATCCGCAAATCCCGTGAAGAGAAAGATAAAGACTGGGAGTTTGTTGTGAAAATGACATTGGTCATGCGTGACCTGATGATGGGTAATCCGGTATTGGGAGAGATGGGGTATATGGAAGAGGCCATGGGGCATAATGCGATTTGCGGTGGGTTCCAGGGACAACGGCAATGGACAGACTTTCTGCCGAATGGGGATTTTTCGGAAGCCATCCTGAATTCTTCTTTCGACTGGAACGGCCTGTGTGCCCCCATTCCTTTTGCAACCGAAGATGACCACCTGAATGGTATTTCTATGTTGTTTGGTTATCTATTGACCAACCGGGCACAACTTTTTGCGGATGTGCGTACTTATTGGAGTGCGGATGCCATTGAGCGGGTGACCGGTTGGAAACCGGAAGGTATGCTGGCAAATGGAGCGATCCATTTGATCAATTCGGGTTCCGCTTGTCTGGACGCCAGCGGTCGACAATCGGATGAAGAAGGTAATCCGGTGATGAAACCCTATTGGGAAATCAAAGAAGAAGAGGTCGAAAAGATGTTGGAAGCCACGACATGGTATCCTGCTTCACTGGAATATTTTCGGGGCAATGGCTATTCTTCGCAGTTCCTGACCCGTCCCGGTATGCCGGTGACCATGTGCCGTCTGAACTTAGTGAAAGGGCAGGGACCTGTCTTGCAAATTGCTGAAGGCTGGACAGCTGTTTTCCCGGATGAGGTGTTTGCGATTATCAATAAACGGACGGATCAGACATGGCCTTCTACTTTCTTTGTACCCCGTCTGACCGGAAAAGGACATTTCAAAGATACCTGGTCGGTGATGAACTACTGGGGAGCCAACCACGGTGCTATCAGTTACGGGCATACCGGTCCGGACCTGGTTACACTGGCTTCGATGCTCTCTATCCCGGTGTGTATGCACAATATAGAGGAAAAAGATATTTTCCGTCCATCCGCCTGGAGCGCTTTCGGCTCTGACCCCGAAGGCTCTGACTACCGCGCCTGCCGGAATTTTGGATCGATTTATAAATGAGAAGTTAAGAAGTCAGAAGTAAGAAGTCAGAAAATATAGTAAAGAAATAAAGTAAGAATATTTTTCTTAACTTCTAACGAGCAAAGCGAGTGTTAACTTTTTACTTCTTAACTTCTCCTCTCTTACTTCTAAAAAACAATATGCTTATGAAGCCTTTACGAGGAGTTATACCTCCTGCTATTACCCCGATGCTTGACAATGATACGTTGGATCTCGCGGGATTGGAAAACCTGCTTGAACGGATGATCAAGGGGGGTGTATCCGGTGTGTTTATACTGGGTACCAGTGGAGAAGCGCAGAACCTGAGTTATGCGGTGCGCAAGGAATTGATCCGCAACACATGTCGTATAGTGAATGAACGCATACAGGTGTTGGTGGGGATTACGGATACCAGTTTTTCCGAAAGTCTGTCGCTGGCTACGGTGGCAGCCGATCACGGTGCGGATGCACTGGTGGCGGCACCTCCTTATTATTATGCACCCGGCCAGGCTGAACTCGTTCAGTATTATACACATCTGTCGCGTAATTTGCCTTTGCCCCTTTTTCTCTACAACATGCCTACGCATGTGAAAGTCGTGATTGAGCCACAAACCGTTCGTACGCTGTCGGAAAATCCTCAGATTGTTGGGTTGAAAGATAGTTCTGCCAATGGAGTTTATTTCCAGAAAGTGATTCACCTGCTGCGTGATCATCCCGATTTCAGTCTGTTGGTTGGTCCGGAAGAGATGTTGGCCCAGTCCGTACTGATGGGAGCGCACGGGGGAGTGAATGGAGGCGCTAACCTTTGTCCTGAATTGTACGTGGCCCTTTATTATGCGGCCAAAAGCAGAAATTTTGAAATGATCTCCGCCCTGCAGTCACAGGTAATGGATATCAGTCTGGCCCTTTATGATATTGGAAAATATGCTTCCAGTTATATCAAAGGGATTAAAACGGCACTGAATCTGTTAGGCATTTGTAGTGACTATATGGCTGAACCCTTCCACAAATTTGAGACGGCCGAACGGGAAATCGTTCGTCAGCAACTGATTGATTTAGGTCTGAAATAAACACTAACATTATTAATCTATTTAAGAATTATGAAAAACAAACGAGTTGTTCAATCCGGGAAGAAAACTATTCTGTTTCTTCTTTGTATGATGATGGGCCTCTGTTCTGTGAATCTGCATGCATCCGTTGACGGACCCGCAGTTGCTCAGCAGGCCGGGAAAAATGTTTCCGGAACGGTCGTGGATCATGCCGGCATCCCGCTTATTGGTGTAAGTGTAGCGGTGAAAGGCACTACGAATGGGACGGTTACCAATCTGGACGGCGAATATTCGCTGAATGTACCCGACAATGCTATATTGGTTTTTACCTACATTGGTTTCCGGCCACAGGAAATAGTCGTAGGTAATCAATCCGTGATTCATATTGATATGGCCGAAGACACACAAACACTGGATGAAGTAGTGGTAGTAGGTTACGGCACTCAAAAGAAAGTAAATCTGACCGGAGCTGTTAGTAATGTAAAAGGAGATGTGATAAATGAGCGCACCTTTAGCAATTCAACAAATGCTTTACAAGGCCTGGCTCCGGGTCTGACCATTATTGATAAAGGAGGTGAACCGGGACGGGAAAGTTCCAGCATCAATATCCGTGGTATTGGTACGTTGGGAAACTCCAGTCCGCTGATCCTGGTGGATAATGTTCCGGTCAATAGTCTGAATGATGTATTACCACAGGATATTGAATCCATCTCTGTATTAAAAGATGCTGCTTCTGCGGCCATTTATGGTTCCCGTGCGGCGAATGGGGTGATCCTGGTCACTACGAAACGGGGAGATGATAAAAAAG
>JAJQES010000331.1 GCA_021201565.1 Tannerellaceae bacterium | reverse complement strand
TACCAGTTCTTTATGTTCGCTCATACCAGGATGGAAAAGGAATGTTTTGCTTGAGACGTCTTACAAACATACACAAAAAAAAAGAAAATATAACAAATAAACTAACAGATCACAGATTACTCATTCTGGGATTTTATTTTTATTCATTATTACTGGCATAAAAAAGATTATTAATGAGTTCAAAAATAGAAATAGCTCTCTTCTTCTTTTTGCTATAAAACATATTTTATTCTTTTTTCTGATACATGCGGAATCCGTATCTTTGACCTGATAATAAAATCCAAAAAATTTAACAATGAAAAAGAAATATCAAATCCCGGAAGAAAACCCTTCAACACATAGCCTGCGTGAGCCTGCTATATCCTATACCCGTCGGACTTCTTCGTCTGTTCCTTGTCAGTTCACCATTGAAGAGATAAAAGAACAGGTACGAAATGGAATTAAAGAAAAAGAAGCAGGGGAAGGAATTACCCATGAAGAAATGAAAAAACGAAGTTGATACCCCTAATATATATATTTATACTATCTGGGACTGCCGGCAGGATCCGGATAGGTTAGTATCAAATATCACCTCCTTGTTTTAGTAGTTAGTTTAGTTGAAAAAGCTTGGAAAAACTTTCTTCTTTAAAAATTGTTTCCATTATTTTTCATGAGACATTTTGTCAGTATCCGGGCTGTGGCATTTTTTTTGCTTTTTAGTGGACAGAATAATAAGTAGAAACATTAAAAATATATCTATCAATTATGGCGAAACAAGGACATATCGGGGTTACAAGTGAAAATATCTTCCCCATTATCAAGAAGTTTTTGTATAGTGATCATGAGATCTTTTTACGTGAGTTAGTGTCTAACGCAGTGGATGCCACTCAGAAACTCAAAACACTGGCGTCAGTGGGTGAGTTTAAAGGCGAGCTGGGTGACCTGACAATTCATGTCAAATTTGATGACAATACGATCACTATTTCTGACCGGGGAATTGGTATGACGGCGGAAGAAATTGATAAGTATATCAATCAAATTGCTTTTTCAGGTGCAGAGGAGTTTGTGGAAAAATATAAAAACGATGCGGCTGCTATCATTGGCCACTTCGGGTTAGGCTTCTACTCTTCTTTCATGGTGTCCAAAAAGGTGGAAATCGTTACCAAATCGTATAAAGAAGGGGCTGTTCCTATGAAATGGAGCTGTGACGGAACTCCTGAATATACGCTGGAAGAGACTGAAAAAGCTGACAGAGGAACAGACATCATTCTCTATATTGATGATGAAAATAAAGATTTTCTGAATAAAGATAAACTCAACGGCTTGTTGACCAAGTACTGCCGCTTCCTGCCTATTCCTATTGCATTTGGCAAAAAACAGGAATGGAAGGATGGTAAGTATGTGGATACGGATGAGGATAATATCGTAAATGATGTCAATCCGGCCTGGACCCGTAAACCGGCCGATATGTCGGACGAAGATTATAAGAAATTCTACCGGGATCTGTATCCAATGACCGAAGAGCCTCTTTTCTGGATTCACCTGAATGTGGATTATCCGTTCAACCTGACCGGTATTCTTTACTTCCCGCGTATTAAGAACAATATGGAATTGAACCGGAATAAGATTCAGTTGTATAGTAACCAGGTATTTGTGACGGATTCGGTAGAAGGCATTGTTCCTGAATTCCTTACTTTACTGCATGGAGTACTGGATTCGCCGGATATTCCGCTGAATGTGTCCCGTTCTTATTTGCAGAGTGACCAGAATGTGAAGAAGATCTCGAACCACATTACTAAAAAGGTAGCGGATAAACTGGAAGAGATGTTTAAGAATGACCGTCCGCAGTTTGAAGAAAAATGGGACAGCCTGAAACTATTCATCCAGTATGGTATGCTGACAGATGAGAAGTTCTATGACCGGGCGGCTAAATTTGCTTTGTTGAAGGATGTGGATGGTAAATACTTTACATTTGAAGAGTACAAAACGTTGGTAAAAGAGAACCAGACCGATAAAGAGGGGAACCTGATTTATCTGTACACCAACAGCAAAGATGAACAGTATAGTTATATTCAGGCTGCTAAAGACAAAGGGTATAGTGTACTCTTCATGGATGGACAGTTAGATACCCATGTGATTAGCCAGTTAGAACAGAAGTTTGAAAAGACTCAGTTTGTACGGGTAGATAGTGATGTGATTGATAACATTATCCGTAAGGAGAATAAGAATACGGTTTCACTGAGTGACGACCAGCAGAAAGCCTTGCAACAGATGTTCAAGAGCCAGACGCCAAAACTCGAGAAAGCTGATTTCTATGTGACGGTTGAGGCCTTGGGTGAAAACAGTAGTCCGGTGATGTTGACACAGAGTGAGTATATGCGCCGTATGCGTGAGATGTCGGCTATGCAGCCGGGCATGTCTTTCTATGGTGAACTGCCGGAAAGCTATAATCTGGTCTTGAATAGTGACCATCGTTTGGTGAAAGAGGTGCTGGAACAGGAAGAGGCTGCATGTACTGACAAACTGCAACCCATCCAGGCGGAGATTAAAGGTTGGGAGGCTCGTCAGAGTGACCTGCGTGATGCCCAGAGTAAAAAGAAAGACGAAGAGATCACAGCGGAAGAAAAAGAAGACATGACCAACACCAACAAAAAACTGGATGAATTACGTGAGCAGTATAATGGGGTGCTGGCAGAATATGCTTCTGAAAACAAACTGGTAAGCCAGCTGATTGACCTCGCTTTGTTGAGTAACGGTATGCTGAAAGGCGAAGCACTGAGCCAGTTCATCCGTCGCAGTGTGGATTTGATTAAATAATATGTTTGGTTTGCTTTATTGCGTATAGAGCACGCTGACTACGCAGAACACGCAGATTGACGCAGATTTTTATTATCTGGTTGATCTGCGTTTTTATTTTCTATCTCTTTTACAAATTACTTTTATGGTTTATAAGGAGGATATTTCTCCCTCAAATTTTCCTTTTGGGGAAAGATGACTCCCCGGTTTTTCAGGACACGTATGACTTCCTGATTTTGGGTTTCGGTATCTTTGTTTCCTGTTAAACGGTAAAAGAGACGTGGATCACGTTCTGTGAGTACGGCGGCCAAATCTGCGCCCAGCGAAAAAAGATATTCTACTATTTCACCGGATTGGCTGTACATGATTCCCCACCAGAGAGCTTCATTTAAAGAGGCCTGATCTCCACGATAGGGGGTAAAATATTTCAGTGCTTCTAAATGTCCATAAGCAGCTGATTCAACAAACAGCGTATGATTTCGTCCGTTGATATGATTGGGATCGGCTCCTTTCTGTATCAAATAATCTATAAAACTGACAGGTGCGTTTGCTTTGATCGCATATTCCGGGACAGATCTGTCTGTAAGACCGGCAGAGGCATACGTACCTGCTGTTTTGGTAATATCCGCACCATTCTCTATCAAATATTTTGCTATTTCAAGATGTCCTGATTCAATAGCACAGATCAGCGCCGTACGTTTCCATGTGTCGGTTATATTGATATTCGCTTTGGCTTCAACTAACAGCCGGACTATTTCTATATCGCCATTTGTGGCTGCGATATGTAGTGGTGCTCCTGCTTTCTTCATCTTCCGGTTTAATTCGCTTTTAGGTGCCGGAAGCATAGTTTTTAGTTGATTGAGGTTTCGCTGATAGACAGCATATACCAGTGTGTTTTCTATTTCCTGTTTTTCTTCTGTTGAAAATGGTTGTTCGTTCATACGATATATTGC
>JAJQES010000280.1 GCA_021201565.1 Tannerellaceae bacterium | reverse complement strand
ATATCAAAAATTAAATCTTGTTAGCGTATGAACACAAAAATAACAGATAGAATTGCTTCCCTACGGGAAGAGATGAAAAAACATCAGCTTGATGCATATATTATCCCCAGTTCAGACTCTCACCTCAGTGAATATCCGGCAGCCTGCTGGAAAGCCAGAGAATGGATCTCCGGTTTTAACGGTTCAGCCGGAACAGTCGTGGTGACAGCGAATAAAGCCGGATTATGGACAGACTCCCGCTACTTTCTTCAGGCTACGGCCCAGCTGGAAGGAACAGGTATAGAACTCTATAAACTGATGCTACCGGACACACCCTCCATCCCTGAATTCCTGATTGCAGAAATAGGGAAAAATGCCAAAGCCGGATTAAACGGAGAGACCTATAGTGTAGCGGAATTCAACACACTCCAACAAGCCCTGGGACGTAAAAATATCTCTATTGAAACAAATTTGGACCTGATCAGTCTTATCTGGAAAGACCGTCCGACTATTCCCGGGAATAAAATATTTGAGCTTCCGGTTGAAATAACAGGCATGTCTGTTAGTGATAAGCTGGACTTACTTAACAATAAACTACGCGAAGCAGGTGCAGATTGTACCATTTTAGGAGCGTTGGATGATGTAGCGTGGACATTTAATATCCGGGGAAATGATGTAACCTATAATCCGGTTGCAGTCAGTTACGGATTCATCTCTGAAGAAGAATGTGTTCTGTTTATAAAACCGGAAAAACTCACAGACGAAATAGCCCTTCATTTGAAAAAAGAAGGAGTTATTCTGGCTGATTATTCCTGCATAGAAAATTATCTGACACGGTTACCAGCCAAAACCCGTATCCTGATAGATCCCCACAAAACCAATATGGCCCTTTATCATGCCATCCCGGATCATTGCCGGATTATTGAACAAATATCACCGGCTACCATTCTGAAAAGTATAAAAAATAAGACTGAAATAGAAGGTTTCCAGCATGCGGTTATAAAAGATGGAGTCGCACTCACCCGTTTTTATATCTGGCTTGAAAAACAAATGGAAGCCGGGATGAAAGTCACTGAGTTGGATGCTTCCCGTAAACTAAGTTGCTTACGGGCCGAACAACCTCTTTACATCATGGATAGTTTTGAGACAATTGCCGGTTATGCAGGTCACGGTGCTATTGTTCATTATGCTCCCACAGAAGAATCTGCCGCAACTATCTGTCCGGAAGGTTTATTATTAATTGACTCCGGCGGACAATACCTGGACGGAACAACCGATATTACCCGTACCATTCCTATGGGAGAACCAACCGAACAAATGAAAAAAGATTTTACCCGTGTACTCAAAGGAATGATCAGCCTTTCTAAATGTAAGTTTCCTGCCGGGACAAGAGGTTGTCAATTAGATATTCTTGCCAGAAAGGCCCTCTGGGATGCAGGAATTAACTACCTGCACGGCACCGGGCATGGGATTGGCCACTGCCTGAATGTACACGAAGGGCCTCAAAGTATACGTA
Source organism: Tannerellaceae bacterium (assembly GCA_021201565.1). GTDB lineage: Bacteria > Bacteroidota > Bacteroidia > Bacteroidales > Tannerellaceae > UBA4116. Next base: position 2,233 of record JAJQES010000280.1, on the reverse strand, counting down.
TGGAAGAAAATCCCGTAAAACTACAACCGGGGATGGTTTTAAGCAATGAGCCTGCCATGTATCGCACTGGGGAATATGGCATCCGCACAGAAAACATGATCCTTATACGGGAAGACAGCGAAACAGAATATGGCAAATTCTACTCTTTTGAGACATTAACACTGTGTTATATAGATACCCGTCTCATTGTTCTTCCGATGTTATCCGCACGTGAACAGGCATGGCTCAACAAATACCATCAACAGGTATACGAAAAACTATCTCCCTACCTGAACGAAGAGGAACAGGAATGGTTAAAAGAAAAAACGAAAGAAATTTAAGATCAGTAGTCAAGAAGCAAGAAGTTAAAAAATCAAGAATTCCTCTATTATTCTATTCTTAACTTCTTCACTTTTTAACTTCTTACTTTTTTAACTTCTAAAAAATATGGCTTTAATAAAATCAGTCCGGGGATTTACTCCGGTAATCGGTGAAGATACTTATTTGGCAGATAATGCCACAATTATTGGAGATGTTGAAATTGGAGACGGTTGCAGTATCTGGTTCGGTACTGTATTAAGAGGGGATGTTAACTCTATCCGGATTGGAAATGGTGTAAATATTCAGGATGGTTCTGTTCTTCACACATTATACCAAAAATCAACAATTGAAATAGGAAATAACGTTTCCATCGGACATAATGTAACCATTCATGGTGCCAAAATATGCGATGGCGCGTTAATAGGAATGGGTTCTGTTGTTCTGGATCATGTCGTAGTAGGCGAAGGTGCTATCATCGCCGCAGGATCCGTGGTACTTAGCAAAACGATTGTAGAACCCGGTAGTATCTACGCCGGAGTACCGGCCAGATTCGTAAAGAAAGTCGATCCGGAACAGGCAAAAGAGATCAATCAAAAAATTGCTAATAATTACCACATGTATGCCTCCTGGTATCAGGAAGAGGAAGAATAAAAACGACATATCTGTCAATATGAAAAAAGTAACGGCCATACTTAGTGGGATAATAGTCATACTCCTCGTTATTCTGTTTCTGCCTTCCAATTACTATCTTCGGAAAGCCTTTATACACCAACTCCCAAAAATCGATCAATACCCGATTTTTGAGAACAGGATTGTAAAGGCCGGAGCACCACAACCCTGGGAGTTGCACGATGAATATAACCGGCATTCGCTCCCGGACCAATTCCGGGAATCTTTTGCTACGTATGGTACCATTGGTTTCCTTATTATTAAAGATGGGAAATTGCTTTTTGAAGAGTATTGGGAGAATTATTCACCTCATTCAAGAAGTAATTCCTTCTCCATGGCTAAAAGTATCGTATCCCTGGCTGTTGGTTGTGCGCTGGATGAAGGATTTATCCAGGATATAAATCAACCCGTACGGGACTTTTTCCCCAACTTCAGTCAATATGGAAATGATCCGGTCACCATTCGCCATCTGTTGACAATGAGTGCCGGAGTAGATTTCCAGGAAGCTTATACCTCTCCCTTCTCTCCCACCACTAAAATTTATTATGGAAAGGATCTGGCACAAATCACTTTCGCCATGAAAGCCATAGAAAAACCCGGGGTTTATTTTGAATATCAAAGTGGAGTCACTCAATTATTAGGCTTCCTGGTAGAAAAAGCAACCGGAGAAACCCTTAGTGAATATGTATCCCGGAAATTATGGACACCGATGGGAGCAGAAGAAGATGCATTATGGAGTCTGGATCATCCGGGAGGAATGGAAAAGGCCTATTGCTGTTTCAATACCAATGCCCGTGATTTTGCCCGTTTTGGCCAGCTCCTGCTCAATAACGGGAAATGGAATGATAAACAACTAATATCCCCGGACTATCTCACCGCAGCCATTACCCCCGACACGACTTTATTAAACCGCGATTATCAGGAAATCAATCAGGCTTACGGATACCAATTCTGGCATTTGATTTACAAAGGACTATCCATCCCATACCTGCGAGGGATTCTGGGACAGTATATATTCGCCATTCCGGAAGAAAATGCAGTAGTTGTCAGGTTAGGGCACAAGCGAAGTGAAATACGCACAGAACAACACTATCCCGAAGATATTGACATCTGGCTACAAGCAGCCCTTACTATCCTTCATCAAACTACCTCAAGGGCATCCCATCCATAAAGAAAGCACATAGTATGCCCATTTTATCATAAACATAACCATATTCTTTGTTCATTAGCATACCGGTGATAGTCTCACAATGTGAACTCATCA
>JAJQES010000437.1 GCA_021201565.1 Tannerellaceae bacterium | reverse complement strand
CTACACACCCACATAATGCAGACAGCCTGCCTAAACTCTGTTTAATATAAATCACCATCAGATGGCTTAATGTAAGAGCCCGGATCAGTTGTTCTTCACTACACTGAATCTCCCCGGCAAAAGAAAGCACCGGCAAAGTAGCTGCAATTCCCTGGTTTCCACTTCCGGAATTACTGGTTACCGGAATCATCGCTCCGTCCATACGGGCATCACAGGCCGCCGCCGTTACCACCAGCATACGGGTAAAAGCCGAATCTCCCATATACTTTTTCCCCTGCTCACTCCCCACAATCTTTCCGACCGTATGCCCATAGTTATGCTTTAATGAAGCAGCCGCAGCCTCTTTATTAATTTCCGAACTTTGTTTAATAAACCGGATTTCTTCTAAAGATATCTCTGTTGCAAACCGGTAAACCCGGTCAAAAGATAAAGTTAATTCTTTTTCTTTACAGGACTGCCGGTCCTCCTCTTTACATGCTAATTCATCAAAAAGGACCTTTCCATTCCGCTCCTTATAAACAAAACAGGTATGATCACGGCAAATAATAGCCCGGGCAGATAAATTTTCGGCAAAGACAAGAGTTTCAATATACAGTTTATCTACATTTTCCTTTAAATGGATACTTATATTTTTCTGTTGGACCAGCCGCTTTCCCTCTTCCAGTTGTAAAGGTGTAATATCCTGCAAAATCTGCAACCGGCATTCCGGACGGGCTATTAAGGCACCCAAAGCAATGGCAATAGGCAATCCGGTCATACCTGTTCCCGGAATCCCGACTCCCATCGCATTCTTTAGAATATTTGCACTCAGATACACTTCAATTCTATCCGGGGTTTTTCCTAATAATTCAGCCGCTCCCGCAGCACACAAAGCAACCGCCACAGGCTCTGTACATCCCGTAGCCGGAAGTACCTCCCGGTGTATTAAATTGAGTATTTGCGTTCTAATAGTAATGTCCATACCTTCTCTTTTTCAAGAAGACAAAGGTATCATTTTTATGGCAACTTATAGAATACAGCCCAGGCATTATCATCCTCATCAATAGTGCCCGGATCCAGATCTTTCAGAAAATCATACTTTACCATATCTCCTTTAGCCTGGAGGTCTTCCAGCAATTCTTTCATATCAGTGGCCTGAATTAAAAAATAATATTCTCCGTTTATGCATCCGGCCGGTGGCTTATATTCTCCAAATATAGTGGAATAAGGATAAGGCAGGGAATTATTAATGATATAGAAATCCTCATTCTTATTATAATACACAATCTTTGTTTTAGCCCATTTCTCTGGATTAAAAATTATCCATTCATCTGTTATAGTTAATTCCTGCAGACTTACAACCATATTGTATTTATTGGTTTCCAGGCTATTGGCTTTTTGGTCAGGTGTTCCTTCAAACATCTCTTCGGGAATCCGGTCCGGACCCAGATCTACAATATAGAGAGGTTTTACCTCCCCATCTTTTAAGTGATAAATCGTATGGTCGTAATACTGGCAAAAATAAATATCCCCATTGTGCCAACCTAATGTATTATAAGCCGGACGGGCAAAATTAATGATGTCCTTTAATTTTTCAGTATCCGGTGTATATTCCGCTATTTTTCCTGCGTCGTCATAGATTTTCAGTATATAAGGTTCATTAATACGCGAAGAAGTTACGTATTTACCATCCGGGGTTATCAGCAAATCATAGGCACCTATCTCTACCGGTATCCTCTTTATATGATTCCCTTGCAGATCGTACACCTGAATACAAATCTGATCCAATATATATACATATCCATCCCGGACGGTCCAGTTGCGTATCCCATTATATTCTTCACCTCCCTGTCCCTGCCGCTGTATCGTATTTATATATTCACCATCCAAACCAAAATGAAAAATAGCACTCTGATCATAATCGTATGTAAATATTCCGTCAGCAGAAACAAAAGGCCTGGTGGAATTCATAATAGATTCGTCAGTAGTTTCCAGGGGAACCAAACGGATCTCCATTCCCTGAATAAATTCAGCGACTCTCTTTGGGTCCGACTCTTTGCTTAAATCCATCTTTAACACAACAGGCCCATCCGGTAAAGAGGTATTTTGCCGCTGTGAACAGGCGACAAGTAAAAACAATAAACACAGAAGACTAGCTTTCTTCATAATGAGAATTTTTATTTTATATACTTCACAAACATAAAAGACCTGGAATCAAAAAGAAAAAAAAGAATTAATAAAAATCAACCATGACATTTAATTAATTCTTTTTTAATATTTATATCAGATAGATTTTTAAATCAAAAGAAAAAGGTTTGTAACTTCCGGACAGGAAACTGCTGCCGGCAACTCTTCACAGTACATTCAATTAAATACTTTAGGTTTAGTTTTAATGTACATATTTTGCAACATTCCATATAAATTATCAGATAAAACAAAAACAATTATTTTACGGGATGATACAACATATTTGGTAAATAGATTTCGTCCTCTTTAAAAGAAGGTTTATGTCTCATAGTTCCCCATATATAAAGATCATCTTCACAAAGATAAAATTTATCCTCACTTCCTTGAGGAACAAAATTTCCACGGCCACCAAAATCCAGAATTTTATAATTCTCATAATTTAAAAGAGTAGGAATAATCACTTCATTATGTCCACCATCCCCTTCGGACAAACATTTATTTAATAAAATAAGGGCTTTTCCAGATAGACGATAGATGGGATTAAACGAAGCAAGCAATTTATCTTTTTCAATTCTTTTATTCGTCAACCTTAATGTATTCCACCAATACCAATACTTATCCTCCTTAAAACTTCTTACACGTGAGGTTAATAAATCTGCATCTATGTGAGAGAAATAGTCTAAAAGAAACTCCAATCTCCATTAAATACTACATCATATTCTATAATCCAATAATAATCATATACCGGAAAATCTCGATAAAACTGAAGAAGTGGAAAATGAGCACTGCCTGGTACAATTGTTTCTCTTATTGCTTTAAAGGGTAACTGATTTAATGTATTATAAGTAAATATATACGGATTTAATCCCGCAGGAATTATACAATCATCCTGTTTATGAAAAACAAAATAAACATCTCCATATAGACTTCCTGCTTTCTGTAAACACTGGTATCTTTTTAAAATAGTATCAGTAATCTGATGAGCAAAAAATAAAAAAACGACTTTCTTATCTTTCATTTTTGAAATACCATGATTGATTTTTTAAATTCTTCCAATTCTGCAGCACTGCGCAAATAATTCTTTGCAAATATGTTCTCAGAATATCCGTGTTGAGCCATTTTCTGAATTGCATATTCATTATTACGGCAATTTATATATTCTTCTTTACCAGAGTCTGTAGTAGCCCAACCTAAAACAACATATTTTCTACTGTTTTTTATTAAATTGGATATATATACATCCTCAAACTCTACTGGTACACATTCGGCTCCTTCTAAACTGACAATCACATCCTTGACCGATTCCAATTGAAAGGATTTTAATAAATCAATCTGTGAACAAACAGCTTCCCCATTTAAAATAAAAGAAGACAACTTTCTAACAAATGGATTTCGGTCATACCCTTCACATTCAAAGCCAGCTTCCCGAAATGTTTTCACATAAAATCCCGGCCCACACGCGAAATCCGCAATTGCCTTCACTTCTATAAATTTAAACAATAAACAAAGAGCTGTAGCTAACTTAGAATCATACGAATATGCTTCATACACAAATCTATTGTGAGT
>JAJQES010000198.1 GCA_021201565.1 Tannerellaceae bacterium | reverse complement strand
ATTTTCACTTAAATTTTGTCTTTTTAATTTCTTGTTTTGCATCATGGATTTGTTTTGCAAAGATGGGGATTTCCCATTTAATAAAAGGAGTTGGAATTCTCAAAAAGAAGGTTTTTTGACACTTTTTTCGTAAAACCTCTTTATAAGGTAGATAGGATAACGGTGATCTATGAGATCACAGAAAAAGGTAAAAAAGAGATTAAAGTAGAACAGTAGATATTCTCCGGTTTGACTAATAGGCTGTTAAAATGCCCTCTAAATCCTGAAGGCACGGCTTACTAATCATTTTATCATGCAACCTTTTTCAGTCGTCCCTTCAGGACTCAGCAGCTAATAATGTTCTGAACCCCAGCACTTCGTACTGGGCTATTATAAACCGTCCCTCCGGGACTTAAAGAGCATTTAATCTCCTTTGGCAAGCTGGGAAATATGCTTTTTTATATTTTTGTTAGTTGTTGAAATGATAAAGGAAGACAATGGTTGCATCGAATGCGTTTTTAGGGCTATCTTTGATTTCCATGGTAGCCTTTAATTCTGCTTTTGCAATGCCTCGCAGATTTGTCAGGGCAAGTAGTTTTACCCGTACCCGGATCTCGCTGTCAACTGTGACTGGTTGATTGAATTTTAGTTTTTCAATTCCGTAATTGATCAGTGATTTTACATTCCGTACATCTGCGATTTGTGCCCACATGTGGGGTAAAACCGAAAGTGTAAGATAGCCATGTGCAATGGTGGTTTTGAAAGGACTTTCATTTTTTGCTTTTTCCGCATCTACATGGATCCATTGGTGATCCAGGGTTGCATCGGCAAACAGGTTGATCTGTTCCTGCGTGATTTTTAAGTATTCGGACACTCCAAGCTCCTTCCCTACATATTGTTCAAATTCTTCGTAATTATTGATGACTACCATAGACGGATATTTTTAGTTTATTCTGTTTTTTGTTTCTTTATTCAAGGGCAAATATAACTTTTTTTGGCCATTTGAATGCCGTTTCCGGAACATAAAAATGAATGATACCGGGTTCATACAATAGGTATGGGTGGGCCGGAAGGTGCTTCATACGGGATGAGAAAGGGGGGGAATGAACAAACTGAAAGAGGGACTGTTTTTTAATAGTGAACTTACCTGTTGGCAGGTAATAGTATGAATTATTTAAAAAAGAACCTTATGGAACTGGAACCTTATTTGATGTTCAATGGGAATTGTGAAGAAGCTTTTACTTTTTATAAGTCTGTTTTAGGGGGTGATTTTACTTCTTTTATAAGATACAATGAGATGGTGGAAGGAAATCTGATGCCGGAAGAAGAACAGGACAAAATTTTGTTTATAGCCTTACCGGTAGGAGAGGGAGCCCGCTTGATGGGAAATGATACGACGGAGGAACTACCGGTTCAGAGAGGACAAAATATGGCTTTGTCTATTTCGCTGGACTCATTGGAAGAGGATAAAGTGAAATTGATTTTTGAGCAGTTATCCGAAGGAGGAGAAGTGTTGATGCCTTTTCAAAAAACATACTGGGCGGACTGGTATGGTATGTGCCGGGATAAGTTTGGTGTTCAGTGGCGGATCAATTACCGGGTAACAGAATATATCTGAAATAGTATTTCATGTAAAATATAAATATATGTATCATAGTAATGGGAATTATGAAGCATTTGCCAGACCCAAAAAGCCTGCGGATGCAGATCTGAAAACAGCTTACCTGGTTGGTTCGGGATTAGCCTCCCTGTCGGCAGCAGCGTTTATGATCCGTGACGGACAAATGAAAGGAGATAAGATCCATATTCTGGAAGAGTTGAAAATACCCGGAGGTGCTCTGGATGGTATTTTTGATCCGCAGCGTGGATTCATTATCCGGGGAGGCCGTGAAATGGAAAATCATTTCGAGTGCTTGTGGGATCTGTTCCGTTCTATTCCTTCGCTGGAAGTTGAAAATGCTTCTGTACTGGATGAGTTTTACTGGTTAAATAAAGAAGATCCCAATTATTCCAAGATGCGTGCGATCAGGGATAAGGGAAAGGATGCTCACACAGACGGAAAATTTACCCTAAGTGATCAATCATTGGAAGAACTGGCCCGTTTGTTTATGATGACGGAAGATCAATTGAATGATAAACGGATCAATGAGGTGTTGTCTAAAGAGTTTTTTGAATCAAACTTCTGGCTCTACTGGCGTACGATGTTCGCTTTTGAAGAGTGGCACAGTGCGATGGAAATGAGGCGGTATCTGGCAAGGTTTATTCACCATGTGGATGGTTTACCCGATTTATCTGCATTGAAATTTACAAAATATAATCAATATGAATCACTGGTCATCCCTTTAGTGAAATATCTGAAGGATCAGGGGGTACAGTTTTATTATAATGCCCGGGTGCTGGATGTACAGATAGAGGTAGCTCCCGGTAAGAAAGTAGTAAAAAAGATTGTTTATGAACAGGATGGAGTAGAGAAACAGTTTGACCTGACGGAAAATGACCTGGTTTTTGTTACGAACGGAAGCCTGGTGGAAAGTACCACCTACGGTGACCAGCATAATCCGGCTCCTTTAAATGATTCCCCGGGTGGAAGCTGGAGTTTATGGAGAAAGATCGCAGCACAGGACCCGGCGTTTGGGAAACCGGATAAGTTCTGTTCCAATATAGCAGAATCCGGTTTTGTATCTGCTACTGCTACCACACTGGATAACAGGGTTCCTCCCTATATCGAGAAAATAGCACAGCGTGACCCGTTTGCAGGAAAAGTGGTGACCGGAGGCATTGTAACGGTCGAAGATTCAAACTGGCTATTAAGTTTTACACTGAATCGCCAGCCGCATTTCAAATCGCAACCTAAAAATGATCTGGTGGTCTGGATCTATGGTCTTTTTTATGACAAACCCGGAAATTATATCAGGAAACCGATGATCGAATGTTCGGGGGTAGAGATCGCGGAAGAGTGGCTGTACCATCTGGGTGTGCCGGAGACGGAAATCCATGATATGGCGCTTCATTCGGTTAATACGGTACCCTGTATGATGCCGTATGTTATGTCCTATTTTATGCCGCGTGCTACCGGAGACCGGCCGCTGGTCACTCCTCCGGGAAGTATTAACCTGGCATTTATCGGGAATTTTGCGGAGACGGAACGGGATACGGTTTTTACAACTGAATATTCAGTCCGGACTGCTATGGAGGCGGTCTATACTTTGTTGAATATAGACCGGGGCGTTCCGGAAGTCTTTGCTTCCTGTTTTGATATCCGTGAACTGTTGAAAGCCTCGGCCTGCCTGATGGATGGTAAAAAGATCACAGATATGAAAATCCCGTTTGTCCTGAAACATCTGGAAAAAAAGCTTATAGAAAAAAGTAAAGGGACTATGATTTACGAATTAATGAAGCAATATGGCCTGATTTGAAAGTTTTCTAAGAAAAAACAGGAAATGGATATCTTCTGATAGGTCCATTCCCTGTTTCTTATTTTTAACAAAATATTATTCTTCCTTTTGAGCCTGCTCAGCCGGTGTTTCCGGATGATTAGGCCGTGATGAGGTATTGGCTTTTTCTTTTACCTGAACCTCGCTTAGACGGTTTTTGTTTTTTGCGTACTGTTCCCGTGCCTGCGCCTGTTTGTTTTGTATATCTTTTATGTTTTGTCTTCGTGCTGCCATACTTTTATTCTTTGAATTTCTGAGATAAGAACACTCTGTTCTGTGGAAAGGTTTTGCTTTGCTGATTCTATACAATAACAATCTTTATAATA
>JAJQES010000345.1 GCA_021201565.1 Tannerellaceae bacterium | reverse complement strand
CCTTTATATATTTTAATTTCATCCAATAAATAACTACAATTTTTCTTCCTATAAAACCGTCGCTTATACGTTTTGTTGCTGATACGAACCCGGATTAACCGGCACACTCACGATTTTTATCATTTCCACAGACCCTTTCAGTAAACTTTAACAAAGTACCTTCTGTTCTGAGAAAAAAGAAAGAGATGAAAGCGATCAGAATACATGAATATGGGTCAGAGGAGGTATTGAAATATGAAGATGCCCCGGTAGGTGACGTAAAGAATACACAGGTATTGGTAAAAGTCATGGCCACATCCGTCAACCACCTGGAAGTGATGATGGCCTCGGGACAATCCAAAGATAAAATGCCACTCCATTTTCCCTGGATTCCCGGCTTTGAAGGGGCAGGCATTGTAGAGAAAGCCGAACCCTGCCTGACCGGATTTGAAAAAGGAGAAGAGGTCTATTTCCACTGTAACGGAGGTTCCTATGCCGAATATATTACACTGAGCCGTCATGATCTGGCGCTTAAACCCGAAAATATTTCGTTTGCCAAAGCGGCCTGTATTCCACATACCGGTCTTACCGCCTGGCAGGCCCTTTTCTGCCATGGCCTGTTAGAGAACGGCCAGAAGGTACTGATCCACGGAGCAGCCGGGGCTGTGGGGGCCTTTGCCGTACAGTTTGCCAAACACAAAGGGGCCATAGTTTACACGACCTCCTCCAAAGAGGACCTGCCTTATCTGGATTCCCTGAACGCAGACTATACGTATGACTATAAAGAGGTAGATTTTACGAAAGTGGTAAAAGATATGGATCTTGTCCTGGTCCTGACCGGAGGTGACACTCAACAGCGCTCCTATGAGGTCCTGAAACCCGGCGGACGCCTGGTAACCACTACAGGCCCCATTGATGAAAAACTGGCCGCTAAATACCAGGTAAAAGCGGTTAGTATGGTGGTGCATTCCGACCAGGAACAACTGGTACGTATCAAAGAATTGGTCGAAGGCGGAGTTGTAAAATGTGATATCGGTATCATTTATCCCTTAGCCGAAACAGCCACTGCCTGGAAAACCTACGCCGGAAAAACCAAAGACGCCGCCAATTTTACCCACGGTAAAGTGGTATTGGAGATGTGAAATAAGTAGCTCTTTATACATCCAATCCACAGAAACCCATACAACCGTTTTTTATAAAAAGAGGAGGATATATGAAATAGTCTGCATATATCCTCTTTCTATCCTATTCTTTTCATTTATTCCTCCACCGGAGAAAACTGATCTTTCCCTACTCCACAGACCGGGCATACCCAATCTTCCGGAATGTCTTCAAAAGCAGTTCCCGGTTCAATACCACTATCCGGATCTCCTATAGCCGGATCATATATACAGCCACATACATCACATCTATACTTCTGCATATCTTTTTCGATTTAATCAGTTTATAAAAATTAATCTAACTCTATCTTTATAACAACCGGAATCTCTGTTTAGTCGTATAAACGATGTTTATTTAATCCTAAAAGTTATTCATCTTACCCTTTCTGTTACAATTTATACTGCCTTTTTGAAGTAAGTTTATTGACTTGACACAAAACTCTTTCTGTATAGTACCCGGAACTTCACACAAACTCCCGGCAACATCCGCAATAGTAATTAAGATACCGGAGTGCTACTTTTCTGATCTATATCAGTTTTTATATGCAGGCTATTACCTATCTTTAACCAACCGGTACAGGACCGGTAATCTACAAAAACATCCGGTATGAAAACAGAATTAGAAAAATGTATGAATGGGGAATGGTACGATTGTCATGATCCCGTTTTTATGGAGTTTAAAGCAACTGCACGAAAACAGCTGAGCCAGTACAACAATCTGTCTTATGAAGACAAAGAACGGAAATCCCAATTGTTAAAAGAGATGATAGGAAGCACCGGTACAAATGTCTCCATCGGTACTCCCTTTATATGTGATTACGGACGCAATATCCATATAGGTAATAATGTGTCTGTCAATATGAATTGTACCTTCGTTGATTGCAATCGGATCACCATTGGAAACAATGTGCTGATTGCCTCCAATGTCCAGATCTATACGGCGGCCCATCCTATTGACCTGGCAGAACGGCTTACCCCGGATTGGGAACCCGGCAGTCCTCACTACTTTTGCCGGACCTTTGCTTTACCTGTTACCATAGAAAATGGGTGCTGGATCGGTGGAGGCGTGATCATACTTCCGGGAGTAGTGATTGGAAAAGGATCTGTAATAGGTGCCGGAAGTGTTGTAACGAAAGCCATTCCTCCCAATAGTCTGGCGGTCGGTAATCCGTGTAAAGTCATTCGTACCATCAATCAAACATCCTCCCATGATTAAACTTGTCGCCTTTGATTTAGACGGGACTATCGCCGATACAATCCAGATGTGTCTCTCCGCTTTCCGGAAAGCCCTCAAGCCCTATACAGCACAGGAACTTTCCGAAGAAATGATCATTCAGACATTCGGATTAAATGAAGAAGGGATGGTCCGCCAATTAGTAAAGGACAATTGGCAAGAGGCGCTCAATGACTTTTACAGATATTATAAAGAGATGCATACCCTCTGTCCGGACCCGTTCCCGGGTATCCGGGAATTGATCCGCGAACTCCATGAACGGCAGATTCCCGTACTACTTATCACAGGTAAAGGGGAAGAAAGTTGCCGGATCACCTTAGAGGAATTTGCAATGGAAGATGACTTTGACTCTATTCATACAGGTTCCCCTTTAAAAAATATCAAATCGGATATCTTACAGAATTTGCAGGAGAAATATAGGCTTCCACCGGATGAAATCGTTTACATCGGGGATACCATTTCAGATATTCATGCCTGTCAGCAGGCTGGTATCCGGTGTTTGTCTGCGGGATGGGCCGGTTCTACCAATCCGGCAGAGCTGGAAGAGTATAATAAAGAATTTGTGTTTCTAACCATTGATTCCCTCAAAGCCTACCTGTTTCAGCAGTTATAAATTGCCGGATCATACCGGAAGGAACATATATAATTTCTTTTGCCACACTGCCCTGCGGCAATAAGATCTATTCTTTTTTCAACGCTTTACCTTCAAGTACAGGGGCTAATACCTGTACCGCTTCTACAGGTAAGTCCGCACCATAGTGTGTACAATCGCTGCTACTATTTTTATTTTGTTTTTCACACAGTTTGTTTTTCTACTGATTTATCCGGCAAACAAAATTAATACTTTTCCGGAATCTTATCTACCCTTAGCAGAAACACCCTATAATAAACAGTTAAGGAATTCCAAATCAAAGAAATAAAAATTAAGAGCAGCAACTTTCATTGGGAAGGCAGGTTTTTCTATCACAGAAATAATGAAAGAGTAAAAAGTATGGATAAAGTAAAACTTTCACAAAATATAGCACGAGTAGGATTGGGAGCTTTCCTGGCCTTTGCCGGAATCAGCCACCTGACATTCGCACGCAAAGATTTTCAGGCACAGGTCCCCGATTGGGTTCCGCTGGATAAAGATTTGGTTGTACTCCTTTCCGGAGGGGTAGAAATCTCTTTAGGATTGGCCCTGATGCTGTTAAAAAAACAACGGAAATATACCGGATTAGTGACGGCAGCTTTCTTCGCGGCTGTTTTCCCCGGCAACATTTCTCAATATACCCATCACCGGGATGCGTTCGGCTTAGATACCGATAAAAAGCGGTGTACCCGCCTCTTTTTCCAACCGCCCTTAATTGCGTGGGCATTATGGGGT
>JAJQES010000112.1:1937-20553 GCA_021201565.1 Tannerellaceae bacterium | reverse complement strand
ATCTAAAGCCATCTAATTTTAAAGGCGTGAAGCCAGTGTACTACTAACTACTGACTACTGACTACATTAAAAGACAAATTAAATTTGCCTTTTATACTCTTTCTGTGGAAATTATTTTATACTTTCGAACCGGAAAAGTTTAAAGAAGTACCTTTACTAACTGGTTAATAATTTTAATTTTAGACCTAACATCTGCTCCTTTCGGGAATGGGGGAGCCATTAATTGTATAAATCGATGAAACTACTGTATGTTAAGGAGCATTTATCCTGTAGAAACTACGTATCCGACTTCCATATTGGTTTTCAATATCTGGAACAGGAAACGGGCGAATCCATCATAAAAGGGGACAAATATTACAACTATATCGTTTTTCTTCTGGAAGGATATATGACCGTGTCTGGTCCGGAAGTGCAAGAACATGTCTGCCAGGGCGGTGAAATGTTTTTTATCGGGCGCAATCTGACTTATCAGATTGAAATAGAATCGCCCGTCAAATATATATTGCTGGCATTTGACAATCCGGTCTCTTTTGGAAATGATCTGACCCTCCAGGATTTACAATATGAGGTTTCCAATGAGCAAAGATTCCGGAAACTGGATATGTGTGAAGGAATGCTGGTTGTGACCAATTCTATCCGTTTTTATATGGAACATAAGATACAGTGTAAACATTTGCACGCAGCCAAACAACAAGAGGTTTTCATGGTATTAGCCAATTTCTATACTAAAGAACAACTTGCGGGATTTTTCAATCCCATCCTGAATAGTATTACTGATTTTAAAGAGTTTATTATAAATCATTACCAGGATGTAAAAACTGTAGAAGAACTGGCCCGCCTGTGTAACTCATCGGTACGTTCATTGACCCGGAAGTTCCATGAGCATTTTGGGGATTCTCCTTATAGCTGGATGTTAAAACAACGTTCCAAACATATCAAAATGAAAATCACAGACCCCAAAGTGCCTTTCGCGGAGATCATCAATGAATACGGTTTCAGTTCGCCGGCTCACTTTACTTCTTTCTGCAAAAAATATTTTGGAGAAGCTCCTTCTCACATCCGCAAAAAACATAAAGAGCGGTTATTGGTCAAAAGTTAAATTTCATTCGACTATAAGAAAGAAAAGAGAAGCAGCCTGTATCCTGTAGGTGGATCACCGTACGCAACGCGCCCGGTTGCCCGTGTTCGTCTTGTTGTTGTTGCCCGTCGTAGTGCCATTGGACACGTTCCAGAGGTACGCGTTGGTAGTATTGTTGCTCGTGGCCAGCCAGTAGTTGGCAGAGCCAACACTCTAAAAATAGTCGTAACTTCCGACTCCATTATACGCTTGTATGCCGGATACTGAATAGTAATTTTTCACCATTGTACGACCGGGATCTTTCATCGCCCGGTAAAGCCGTAACTCTACCGGTTCTGTGACAGGTTTTATTTACTGCTGCCTTCTCTTCTTTCTATTATTTTCCGAGCTGCCGGTACCACTCAGTTTGATACCAGGCTGTATTCAATCCGGGAAACCACTCCTGGGGAATATAAGTGGTCAGTCCGGAATGGCTCCGGATTTCAAACCCTCCATAATGAAGCAGAAAATCCGGTGTAGCTGCTTTCCAGACCACAGACCGGTTAATTAATTCGTTCAACTTTACCCTTTCTCCATCTGTTTCCGCATATTGTCCATAATACTCTTCAAAATCAAAAAACAGCTTATAGGAAGTCCGGTCGAAAGACTGGATAGTATTGATATCTGTTTTTATTTCCGGAATATAATAAGTTTCTACCCAATCCGCTAATTCTATCAGTGAAAGTGTATGGATAAGGGAAAGAGTAGCTGAACGATAAAAACCCGATGCGTTTTCAAAATAGGCAAAGGCCCGGGAGGCAAAGGTGAATAGTTCTCCCTGTAATACTTCATTGATTGATGTCTCATATACCTCAGTGAAACCCGGTGAAACGATTTCTGCCGAAGAAGCCAGTATATACTCTGTTTTATTCCGGAGACTCCAGGCAACTTCTATACCGGCCATGTAACAGGTTTCAAAGATTATATAGTCAAAGAAGTGATCCGGGATAGCTGTTGACAGGTCTGCCAGTTCCATTTCATCCGTACCATCCCGTCCTACAGAACGGGTTGGATTCTCCAGAGCCCCTTCCGGTAACCAACCGGAAGCATGTGAGAAAAACAATAATCCATACCCGGCTGCCGGATATAACGACCGGGTCTGTTCCAATACTTCTGCAAAGACAGTTGCATCTACGGAGTTAACCTCTTCCGGCTGCATAATAAATTGAACCTGATTGCCCTCACTTCCCCTTTTAACCTCATAGAACGCCGGTGTATCATCTTTAGGATCATGCCAGATTAGAATACGACGGGAAGGATTTCCGTCCCAGCCTCTTACAATAGCGTGCATCTTTTGATATGTTTCCCCCGAAAGATTGTTATCTCCGGCCAGATAGACTAATAAGACATGGGAAACCTCCGGTATTGTTTCTTCCTTTTGACAACCACTTAGTATCACACAACCAAGAGCCAGAAGGAACATTGTTTTCTTACGTATCAGCATATGAATAGTACAAATTAAAGGTCTTTTCGATAGATAACCGGACTGTCCGGATCAAATCCAAACTTTACCGGATGAAGAGGTTGCTTTTTAAGTACAACTTTCGCATATCCGGGATAATAGATGTCATTTGCGATCCATCCGGAAACACTTCCCAGGAATTTCTTTCGCAACCGGTAGCTCTGTGCATGTATCATAATGCCCAGATAAGAGTTCATACTTTGCCGGAAGGCTTTCATCTCGTGGGAATGTAATTTACGTGTACGGGCCAGTTGGTTATAATTCCGGATGGTGAGCCATGTATTACACCGGATCTTTTTACCGGGAATCATGGCACCTTTACGAATTTTGACCCCAACAAATTCCACTCCTTTGGAATAATGTTGCAGATACACTTTGTTGGGATGCAGATCCAATAATAATTCCGTAGATAAATACGCTGCACATTTCTCCTTTACTTTCAACAAATAGTTTTTATCCGGATGTACCATTATAAAATCATCCATATACCGTCCATAGTACCGGATTTGCAATGTATGTTTGATAAAGTGATCCAGTCCATTCAGATAGAAGTTCGCAAAAAGCTGGCTGGTCAGGTTCCCAATGGGCAATCCTTTCCGGCGTCCCCTCAGCCCGGGCTTAGGCAACCAGCCATTAGGCATCGGATATCCATTACAGGTAAAAATACTTTTGTTATCCGGCAATCCATCCCATTTGGCTGCCGGACTATTGATGTGGCATCCGTCAAACGGGCTTTTCATGACCACTTGCCTGACAAGTTTACAAACCAGCAGTAAATCCTCACGGGTATAGTGCCGCCAGATGAATTCTTCTAATTTATTCGCCAGTAACTCCCGGTCTATGTTCATGAAAAAGCCCCGGATATCGCACCGGAGAATGTAGCAATCTTTTGTATAATTTTCTGAACATTGCGCAATAAACCGTTTCAGTCTTCGCTGGGCAAACAGTGTTCCTTTTCCTTTCCGGCAGGCATAGGAATCATGTATAAATTCTTTTTCCATCAGCGGATTCAATTGTGCGTGTAACCAATGATGTAGTATCCGGTCCCGGAACATGGCAGCAAATACTTCCCGTTTCACCGGTTTATCTACAATAAACACTTTCGAGGGTCCAATCTCATAGGTTCCGGAACTCAGCTCCTCATAGAGCCGGACCAGATTGTCTTCACAATCAATTTCAAATGCCAGAGCTTCTTTCGTATACCGTTTGTTTTTGCGGCATTGAAAATAAGCTTCTACTATTTCTTCAAATGTCATAGCTTTTAATATTCTGTTTCCCTATTCTTATTCTTTACAAAAAAGGATAGCCTGTTTTCTCTATTCTCCATCACCGTACGCAACGCGCCCGGTTGCCCGTGTTCGTCTTGGCATTGTTGTTCGTCGTATTGCCATTGGACATGATCCAGCGGTACGCGTTGGTAGTACTGTTGCTCGTGGCCAGCCAGTAGTTGGCAGAGCCACACAGTCCAACGATAGCCGTAACTGTTGTCTCCTCCATACGCCTGTATGACGGATATTGAATAGTGAGATTCCACCATTGTACGACCGGGATCTTTCATCGCCCGGTAAAGCCGTAACTCTACCGGTTCTGTGACAGGCTATCCTTCTCTGATCATTCATAACTGGTCATTTTCTGTTGATCACCGTACGCAACGCGCCCGGTTGCCCGTGTTCGTCTTGACGTTGTTGTTCGTCGTATTGCCATTGGACATGTTCCAGTAGTACGCGTTGGAAGTATTATTGGCATGAGTCGTGGCCAGCCAGTAGTTGGCATAGCCACACAGAGTCCAACGATAGCCGTAACTATTGTCTCCTCCATACGCCTGTATGACGGATATCGAATAGTGGATTCCACCATTGTACGACCGGGATCTTTCATCGCCCGGTAAAGCCGTAACTCTACCGGTTCTGTGACAGTTATTCCTATACATTCTTTTATTTATTCAACTCTTTGAATTCTTTTTGTATTTCGTGCAAAAAAAGCATTGCTTCCAAAGGAGTGGCTGCCGATAAATTAAATCCCAACACTTTTCTGGCTAATATCTTTTCCTCCTGATGAACTATATTCACCGGTTCCTTTACTTTATGCCCTTTCTTCTCTTTAATTTCATAGTATGCTATCTCTTCCGGTGTACAGGTATAATTCAGACCACCGATTTCCAGTTGACAGTCGGTTTTCTCCACAATTTCTCCCCCCTGCTTCCGTATGGCCTCTATCACCCGGTCTGCTCTATCGGATGGAAAGCCGGCTACACATACCTCTCCACCATAGGATTTCAGAGAGATACGTGTTACCTTGTATCCCAACAAGTGCTCTAACATCCGGGCTCCACTATTATATCCCCGTAGAAAAAGTCCCTGCCGGACTAAAAAGATATGTCCGGTTTTCTCTTGTTTTTCAATTAGTTCTTTTATCTCCATACTCTTTATTATCCCTTTACAGGGTTAGAAGGTTGATTATACTTTCTGCTCCAGCCGGTAATCTGTTTGCCGATGGTGTTCATCAATTCGATTATTTCCGCATAATGTTTGGTTGTGATCAAACGCATATCATGACATAGCCGGACCTGTAATTTGATCAGTTCAAAGTCATCAACAAACGCCTCTAAGTGTTTTGATTTATACTCAGCGGTATTCGCCCGGTAAATATGTCTCACTAATTGCATGGAATCCCTTTTGAGATCCTGCCCGAGAGTATATTTATACTCACGTGGAAAATTTTTACTGAAACGAAACACTAACTCTATAAATCGATAAACATCTTTATATACCGGTAATGTGTAATAAAGTGCCATATAGTTTGTATTGGTTTATGTAGTTTAAGGTATTGCCTGTTATATTTATTTGATATTAGATCTATTCCATTAGTTAAAAGGTCTATACATTTTCCCTGCGAACTAAAACAAAGAATATCTCTTTTCCCATTTCATGTATATCTGATTGTATATTCTGCATCTATCTATTTCAACCATCCCGTGGACGGAAAGAGTCAGACAGGTACTTTTTGGCTAAATCATCCATATCATATAAATTTTTTCAAAACGCCCTGACGGGCGTTTTGTCGTTAAATTGGTAAATAGTTAAATCGTCAATAGCCCTCCGGGCTTATTTGCCCCGTACGCAACGCGCCCGGTTGCCCGTGTACGTCTTGGCAATGTTGGACGTCGTAATGCCATTGGACATGATCCACCGGTACGCGTTGGTAGTACTGTAGCTCGTGGCCAGCCAGTAGTAGGCATTAGAGAAGCCATAACTGCCATAATTACTGGTTGTAATCGTATTTTTTAGCGTATTTGCTTCTGCTTGCGTAGGTAATCGCCAATTTGTTCCCAACGAAGCACAGGAATGAAGGCGAGGAGGACTCACCTGTCCCGACGCACCCGGTCCCGGAACAGTATTATTATTGGTATTATCCGGAACATTTGCATATAAATACCATGTATATCCTGTAGGTTGATCAACCGGAAAAACATACAGATTCCCTATATCATACATATCAGTAGATAAATGAATCGAAACCCGCTTAGGCTCAAACTCCTCTTCCTCCTTTGGACTATACACCTCAAATTCGATATATTGATCTCTTTTATCCGCAGGCAATGCCCGCATTAAAATTTCATCCAGACAGGTAAACGTTATCAAATCTCCGGACTGATTTGCGACCCCTGAACGGGGTGTAAAAGAAGATATGATATTATAGGTATCATCCGGAATACGAATTGCCCAATCAAAAGAAGAAATGATCGTAAAGTATTTACCTCCTGCATCCATGGGATATACCGAATATACATTTGCAAATGATATATCTGCTCTTGCTGTCTGAGTAATATTTATTTCCATGAAAAGCCGGCCGGCCTGAATAGTTATTTTACCGGTCCGTTGGCTTCCGGTATTAGCATCCACCAAAAACTTCAAATAGGAAACTCCTGTTGGACCTGACTTAGAAGTACCAGTAGTCGTTCCGTCATCCTGTATAAACTTAATCCAGGTCACAGAAGCTGTTGCTTTCCAGCCTGCTTCTAAATTTGTATTTACATAAATCTGTTTAGGGGCTGACAAGGAAGAAATCCCATCTTTATCTACCGTAAATGTAGTTTTGTCTACCCCTAACCGGTACTGTCCATCATAGACATTTTCCGTTACATTTTCATCCTTATCTTCTATATCTACCTCCAGATTGGTATTCAATCCCATAGCGGCAAAGGCTTCTTCTTTACTATCATAACCCCGGTTCAACACTTTAGTAATATTGATCCGGTACCTGTGATTCCGGAGTACCGGTAACCATTCCGTACTACTGACTCCGTTATCATGCTTTACCAGATCAATCCGGTAATATGTAATCGCTGCTGTTTTACTTCCATAACGTCCTCCAATAACTATTGCCACATTATTTTCTCTGTCTTCCTGACTCCCTTCGGGATGTTCGGCC
Source organism: Tannerellaceae bacterium (assembly GCA_021201565.1). Lineage (GTDB taxonomy): Bacteria > Bacteroidota > Bacteroidia > Bacteroidales > Tannerellaceae > UBA4116. The sequence goes on along the minus strand of JAJQES010000112.1, from coordinate 13,543 downwards.
AGATAGATTTCATTCAGGAAATCATAATATCCGGCATCTCCCCTGTATGCCCGCCGGGCATACGCGATCGGATCGTTCGGAGTAAAAGTGGTCGCTCCATCCGGTAAAGAAACATCTGTAACCTTTTTCCCTGTTTCATCGTAATTCGCTGTAAACGGTGCAATCATTAATGAGCTGTAAGCATTATACAGATAAAATTCTTCCAGGAAAAAGTCATTACCCAGTCCCTGTGCGTTATCACTTGCATCAAAATTCAGTCCGATATCAATTTTAGCTGCTGCCCGGAGCAAGGATACAGCACTCACCAGAATGGTAGGTTGCGTCAGGTCAATAGGATCAGACACACCCCACATAGGAAAGCGTGTATAACGTCCGGGTTTTACTAACCACTTCCCCCCTTCCCGTGCTGTGGTTTCATCGTATGGTAACTTAAACAACAGCTTTTTTATTACCTCCTCTCGTGAATCTCCTTCCACAATCTCTCCCTCTTCAATCAGTTGCTCCACAGTATCCGCCACATTGGCCAGTACCATCAGATATACATTGTTAGGGTCCGAAGTCTGGCGGATCTTCATTGAAAATGTCCGTTGGGTATCATTCCCTGAAACTTCCTGAATATCTACTCCGGCTTCATGATACAAAAACTGATGTTTATTCGCAGTATTGGTGTTATCAAAGACCAACACATCTATGGTGGTAATCTCACACTCTTCCAGCGGCGACATACTATAAGTGGATACCGTTTGTGCAGAGGGTACTTTGACGGTTATATTCAACACATCAGAAAATGGAGTCTCTTCTCCGGAATCTGTTCCCGGTGTATTCATCTCATCCGAACAAGCTGTCAACCATCCTGTCAACGCAATAAAAACATACGTTACAAAAATACTTCGTTTCATAAGTTTATTTTTTTATTTCTTTCATTTCATTACGGAGCTGCTGTTATCACTACCTGATAGGGTTGATAAGCGCCAGACACACTTTTCACCTGTAAGGTTATGCTATACGGTCCCCCGGTTAATGTATTGAGGGCAAAATAAACCTTCTCACCCCCTGTCTCCCAATTAGCCGGGCCGCCGGTCGTGTAGAGAGTCCGGAAAGCTCCATCGGTATCTGATAATACTTCCACTTCCCAGGCTGTCGCAGATTTAACAGTAAAAGCCTGTTGTTTCAATTGATCAGTTATATAATAACTTCTTCCATCCGGATAGGTATAAGATACCTCTATTAAATCTGTAGGATACTGGGTAACAACCACATCTTTAACAATCCGGTTTCCATTGTGTACCAAAAGGAAACGGATGATACCTGTTCGCACAGTAGAAGTATTATTAACTGCTACCTGAAAAGGAATATCTGAGTATCCACCGGCTGTCCCGCTTGCTGAACAAGTCAGCCAACTGCCTCCTTCAGGAACCGTTGCAGTCCAGGTTCCTGTGCCCTCACTTGTCAACCGGATAATACCGGCATTCGCTGCATGGGAAAACTGATAGGCTGCTTTATCAATAGTCATTTTGTAAGGTCCATCCAGATCACTATCCGATTGCCCTCCATCTGTCCAGGGCATGTTTCCTTCGATTTCTTCTTCCGCACTGGAGATTTGGTTCACCAGAATATATTTCAGTAAACTACCTGCACGGATCCGGAGGATAGCCTGCCGGTCACTTAGTGTATTATTCTCTGAAATAGTAAAAATGATCTTTTGTTTCGAAACGGCTCCGGCACTACCGGCCGGTGTAACTCCGGTTAGCCAGTCATTCCCTTCAATAACATCTATAGTATATCCGTTTGAATAAGTTGTTGTCAAGTAGAAAGCTATCTCCTGCTGCGCATTTTTTGTAAATGTAAAAACTGTCTGGGTTACTCCCAGTTTATAAGGTCCGTCCAGTTCATTGGCCGACTGGTCACTTTCCGTCCAATCCATCTCCAACCCCAATCCGTCACCATCCCCAATCCAGGTAATTTGTTTCACCGTTACAGCTTTTATCAGGTTTCCGGCCTGTACATAAATTACTGCACTCCGGTCGTAGGTTGTTGTATTGTGATCAATCTCAAAGGTTAATCTCTGGTCGGTGGGCACTGTTGCAGCTCCTCCGCCGGTTATACTGATCCACTCTGGTCCTCCATCATCTACTTCTACCCAACTGCTATAGCCGTTTTTGTAATTAGTAGACACTAAAAAGGACTCTTCTCCATTCCCCTTTATTACCTCAAAAGCCGTACGGCTCACTCCGATCCGGTAAGGTCCATCCAGTTCATTGGCCGACTGGTCACTTTCCGTCCAGTCCATTTCTACATCCATTCCATCTCCATCCCCAATCCAGGTGATTTGCCGGATATATACGGATTTTATCAGATTTCCGGCTGTAATGTAAATCACCGCACTCCGGTCGTAAGTAGTAGCATTATGAGTAAGACTGAACACCAGTTCCTGGTCACCCGGTCCGGTACTGTGCCCTCCCTCCTCAATAGTCAGCCAATTTCCTCCATCACTGGTTATAACCCCGGCTATATAGCCATCTTTATAAGAAGTAGAGACACTAAAAGAATGAGTCGCATCCTGTTTGATTAGTTCAAAGGTTGTCTGGCTAACGCCTAACCGGTAAGGGCCATCAAATTCAACATCCGACTGGTCACTCTCTGCCCAATCATAGATATCTCCGGTACTGCCTCCTGCCCAGACTTCATTCGTCTGGTAAATATCCAGGTATTTTGTCAGATTTCCTGCCGTTACACAGATCCAGGCATGCCGCCTCCAGGTTTCCGAAGTCGTATATCCACTATACTCATCTACCGTGAAAGAGTATTCCTGCGGCTCATCCGGATCTCCCTCTTCATGCCAGGTATGACTTCCATCCTGAAATGTGATCCATTGATTATCATTCGCATCTCCATAGATCAATTCTCCTTTCCAACCGTCTTTATCATAATTCTCCAGAATATTATCATAGTCTGTATGAATAGTAAATGTTCCTGCCCCGCCCTCTTTCATGTACACAAACTGAGCAGGACTTACCAGCAGCCAGTAATTTCCACGATCTTCCCAGGAGATATCGGTGAAACTCCATTCAATGAGATCAGACTCTACATTTTTCCAGGTTTTCTCAAACGCTTCATCCGGGTCATCATAGCCACTACCCAATATGGAAGTAATCCCTATTTGATAGTGATGGTTCCGGTAAAGAGAACGAAACGCCCGTTTATTAGAAGTCCGGAAATCAATCCGGTAATAAGTAGTTCTTGCATCCTCTTTATATACCCCACCTATGATCAGACAGGTAGCCTCTTTCGGGCTGGTAGCCGGCGCATTTTCCGGCATATAGATAAACGCATCCGTCTCAATGCCGTCACTACTTACAATAGCCGGTTGTGAAGGATGAGGGGTAACCCGTTGAGAGGTCTCCGGTAGAGTGGCTGCAGTCACTGCCTTAGTGGTCCGGTCATAAAGCGTACTGACCGGCGCTACCCGTCCGGTCTGGTCCGGATTATACAGATAGACTTCCTGCAATATAAAATCACTCTGTGCAATACTTGCCACGGTGACTCCTATACGCACGACTGACCGGATCAAAGGAATGGGTTGGTTCAGACTACTGACTCCGTTCCCTATAATTACCGGCTCACTTTCTCCCCACATAGGAAAACACACACCATCTATTGAATCATCCGGATCATAGATAGCACGGGGAGTAAAAGCATATTCCAGTTGTGAGATCACCTCTTCTTTAGGAGTATTATGAGCGATTTCTCCCAGAGCCTGTACCTGGTCAGCCGCATTGGCAATCAGGACCAACCGTTGGTTCAGTCCATTATATTTCTGTACTTCGACTTCAAACCGTTTGCAAGACCCGTTATCCTCCTTCAGGGCTACACTTTCAGCCTGATACAGGAACAACTCATTTTCACCTGAAAAATAGAAGGCAAACACATCCAGTGTTTCTATGATTAATCCGGCTCCCTGTTCGGCTCCATACAGGTTGACGTCCAACAGCAAATTTACACTTCCTTCGGAATCAACCACCGGATCACCGGTATAATAGTTATCACGACATGAGGTCACACTCAGCTGGAACACCCCTATTAATAAAAAGGTGAACAAAGACCATCTGATTTGTGTAAATTTCCTCATTCCTGTCACTATTATTTTTTATCCCAACTGTCCTTCTTCTTCTTTCACTTTCCAGCCATTGATGGTAACTTCTACTGAGAATGACCCATCATTATTTTCAGTAAATTCAAGTTCCAGTTTGAAACGGAATATTTTACTGAAATCTATCCATCCGCCCCCTGTTTCATGTTTCAGTATCAAATTCACCAGATTATTTTCATAGATGACTCTTCCGGAAATCGTACGGACACTAAATCTGGGTTGACGGCCACGTTCCAGACGTTCAACTGTCATATTTCCTTCATATTTTTGTTCTCCTGCCGGAAATGCATAGGTGGTATATTGTATTTCTTCCTGATGAAGAGCGAATGAATTTTGAAAATCATACCGTCCCTTTTGATCATACATTTCCAATCTATACTGGGAGTCCGCCAATTCTCCTTTTAAAAGGAAAGTCAGTTCATACGTATTTTGTGTCAGCACCAAATCAATATGCTGGCACCCATCCGCACCGGCAAACAGATTGTTGATTGTTTTTCCGGAAACAGATCCATAGAATAAAGGTGAACCGGAGGTTACCTGTGCCATCCCGTTCTCAATAGCCAGTGCGATGTATGCATCTGCCAGGCGGGTTATTCCCGGTTGAAAAGCAGTCAGATCCGGTGTATAGCAATAGTCATTACCCGCATTAAACCACGCAATTATATGATAGTCTCCTGCCGGAAGACCGGTTTCTATCTGATAAGAGGAAGTGAGTGAAATGTCCTGTTCAGCTATATGTCCGACAAAAAGACCTGTGTCATCGAACAGGAACAAATCTACCGTATGAACTTCCTGCGGAATAATTCCTTCTCTCCCAGTCTCATCTACAGCAGGCCAGGAAAAACCAATCCGGACCTGCACCGGATCTTCCGGACGGCGGGAAATATCAACTGCCAGATCGAAGACATGCGTTTGGTCAAAATCTACCGGTTTTTCTTCTGTTTCTTCCCGTAGTATCAATGCGATCAACGAAGCTTCATACACGATTTCATCTGTATTGAGGGAGGTTACCACCAACCGGGGAGTACGTTCTCTGCTTAATTGTCCTACAACCATTGATCCGGTCCGGACGTCTCCGTTTTCGATTAACGGAGTTATATATTGTAGCTCCTCGCCGGGAGCTATTGTATTATCAAAGTAATAACTGCCATTAGTATCAACCACAGACAGTTGATAGTCTGCACCGGATTCTCCTCCGGTAATAGTCAGATTCAGGGTATTGGTAGTCAGCACCGGTGTCAATGTCACCGGTAAATAGTTATCAACAGACGCAGACTTATCTGTTAAAACCAGTTCTTTGAAAGCCCCATATAAACAAGGTAACACAGATGGGGTCCCTCCGGTTCCGGTCTGCGAAAGCAACACCACCCGGTCAGTAAAATCCGGATGTTCCTCTGTATTTATCCATGAAATAACATCGTATGTCCCATAAGGTAAGAGAACCTCCAGGGTATACTCTTCATTTGCCGGATCCGGGTCGCTATCACTTACAGAAGTGACCAATAATCCGGAAGAATCGAATATATACAGATCTATATTGTTTACCTCCTCCAATACATTCCCAACTGTTTCCGGCACTGCACTCCAGTCATACGCGACACGCACATACAAATATCCCGGAGGACAATCCGAATAATCGTCTGAAAGATTACAGGAGGTAATCAATACAAGCAAAAGAAAGCTTATATGTTTGAATATCCGATTCATGTTTCTAATGTTAAAGTATAGTCAGTCTGCTCCGCCCAACCAGCTACCGTCGTTGACTTACACTACTTTGCCTTTCCGGGCGAAAGCAGACACTGACTATTTAAAACGATTCGTTTTTATTTTATTTACCTAATTGATGATCATCTTCATTTACCACTGTCCAGGGAACAATGTCAATATCCACATCAATCATAGCAAAATCACCGTCAATCGGTTCTTCTTCCTCATCATCGTCCACATCCGGATCCGGGCTTCCCAGAGAAAGAATTTTGGTTACAGTCACTTTATAGTAGTAATTTCTTAAAACGTTGTAACCATTATTATAACTCAGATAAGAATTATAATAACAAACTCCGTTTTCATATTCCGCGGATTTTGATCCGCCACCGTTCGTAATATACTGATCCGCAACATCTTCATCATCAAAGTATTTCACATCGTCCCCACGGGTTACAGTCCAGAAACTTACCGGTGAAGAATTACTGTTTGGAGTTTCTGTTCCGGTTGCATCCGAGAAATTAGCCGGAATAAATTCAGCTTTTACAGATACATAGGTATTAGTGCCTTTCAAAGCCAGGTCTGCTACGTTTTCCGGTGCATATTTGAATACAGTCCCATCTGTCACAGCATATCCGGTCGGATCATCTAAAGGATTGAAGAAATCGCTGTTATCAAATCCTGAAGGATCATTGTAGTCTGAAGAAAGGTAGTTAGGGTCACGGATCACACCCAATGCATCGGTATATTGCATGGCATACGTTTTTTTATTTACCTTTCCTAAAGTAAATTCATAAGTTCCGGTAAATGTCCCGTCTGTTACCGCACTTGCATCCACAGAAGCCGCTGTTACAGCTACTTTCGCCACCATACGCTCTACCTGGATAGAAAGATTGTTGTTCAATGTGTTATCATTTGCGATATCATCATCCGAATACAATTCATGTTCTAATACTTCCGTACTGAACATGGCAAATCCTTCTGTTGCATCATTCAGTAATCCATACGTCAATGTATGCACTGTATTTTCATTCGCTCCGGCCAATCCACCCTGTGCAACTGCCGAACGGATAGAATTCGGTAAGTTAACACCGACCAGAATCTGTTTTTCACCGGAAGTAGTTTTAACGGTTGCTTTCCATTTGTTATCGGTCTGATCATCCAGATCAGCATCTCCGGTTACCAGATTCTTATGGGTAATAATAGCCCCGTTAGATGGATTGATAACAAAGATGTCTACATTCTTTACAGCTGTTTCCTGAGTCGTTGCATTCCCGTCCACAGCATACGTTTGAGGGAATGAAAGGTTCAATACTACGGTTGCTTCAGCACCTGCAGTTACATCATCCGGACCATCGCCTCCATTGGAGACATCGTCTTTGGAACAGCCAGACAGTCCTACTGTCAACGCTGCAATCGCACATAAAAATAAATTCTTCTTCATTTTGATTTTAAATTAGTTATATAATACCTCAGATAGATAAATCAGTTTTCTATGGTCCATTCTACAAGAACTTCCACCCTGCGGAGTTCCGGAAACATATAATGTAGCATCTCCCGGTAGGGCTCCCCTCTGTCCAGTTGCATCAGCCGGAGTTCCCGGCCTTCAAAAATCCCAACCTGGTCTATAATTCTTAGTATTTCATATCGTTGAGCCATCCAACTCTCTTCTACCATTTGCCGGAGCCCCTCCCAGTCTTCTGCAACTCCGGAAACCCGGAATAAATAAGGCGAAAGACCAAATTGCCGGCGCAGATAATCCATAAAGGCACGGGCACGTCCCAACGCCAGTCCTTCATTGGTGATATACATCCCTTCCGGGGAAGCATATCCGGTTATGGATATAGATTGAACCCGCAGGCCACGGGTCCGTTTCATTTCCTCAAACCACTGGTGAATTTCTGCGAGTTTCTGTTGATTTTCTCCATAAAAAGGCAATATTTCCGTGCTCCCTTTCGGAAAATCCAACCGGACGGTCAACCGCTTTTCCTGAACCTCTTCTATTTCTTCCACGACAGGTGCAACCGTATAAGCAATTTCTTCTTCTATCTGAACTTCCGGCTGCACATTCTCCACGTGTGCCACTTTCCCAATCGTAAAGACCTGTTCTTTTCCGGCTGACGAAGTCAATACCTGATGAATTTCCAAAGCGGCCTGCTCCATCCAGGCCTGCCGTGGCAACACCTGGCGGTAATAGAGAACTGTATCTCTTTTTAAAGGAATGTCTACCTGAACCGAAGGAAGAAAAGACAAAAGGAGGGATTCTCCATACGAATAACGCCGTTTATAATGCTTCTCTTTTATTTTGCCGTTTATCAGTAAATAAGGAAGGGGCTGCTGGTTTCCGGCCGGTTCCGAAACAAGTCGTGGTATAATGCTCCAACTCTGGCGGGGATTCATTGCTTCCGCATAAATTCCAATTGAAAGTTCAATATAGAGGCTATCACCTTTTAACTGAAGTTCCAGCGGAGTTACAATCACCCCTCCGGCCGGCCGGTTGACCGCCTGCAAACGACCCGCTCCGCAAAGCACTACAAAAAGCAGGAATAAACTATATTTTAATCTGAAGGTTTGTAGAGACATATCAGGGGTCATTTTTGTGATTTGAATAAATAAATTATGGAAACTCCTATTTTTGTGGGCCCGAAATAATGGGTATGTTCCTTACCCATTATTTCTCCACACCGGCTACAGGCATATTTATCATATTTTATATAGTTATAGCCAAATCCAAATGTAGCTTCCAGATTCCAATGAGGTGACAGATACCATTGATACCCATAACTCACACCGACACCGACACCATATCCATCAAAACGATATTCTCTTGTATCCCGGAATATCCCTAAAGGAAGTTTTATCCCCCCTATATTATACCGGATAAACTGGCTATGCACACCGAAGAAATGGCCATCATATTTTTCGTATAACCATTTGCGAAGTTCAGGTTGAATAAGCCAGTGTTTGATTTTTTTATTCTCTTCTTTTGCACCAAACTGCCAGGGATTGTTCGCCAGGTCCAGATGAAGGGTTAATTTCTTATCCAGCGCTATCCCCGCTGAAATATTCGGCGTGGTAGTTGCCCATTCTACCGCATTGGTAGATATAGAGATTTCCTGCGCATAAGAAGGGTTAAACAATATGAACAGGAAAGCCGGTATAAATATAATCCATCTGTTTCTTTTCATTCGTCAATTCTGTTAATCTCAGCCTTAAGCCATTGAATTCATTATTTATCATTTTAGTATCCGTCACTTTCAAAGTGACAGATATTCCTAAAAGAATGAGTATGATTTTGATTGACAAACATTTACCTGACATCAGAAAGAGTTTGTAAACAGAAAATAAAAACAGGAAGAAATAACGGGATAAAAAAAGGACTGTGTTTGTACTTAACTTTCTAACAATGAAAATGTTATAAAAATATTTACACAAATCATTTCCGTACCTTTCTGTAAACAACATATAAACAACTCATAATCTATAACTTATGTATGAATTCCAATTAACCGAAAAAAATCCTTACCAGGCGGAAATAATCCTGTTGGAAAAAGAGAAAAAAAGGGAAATAAGAAACCAGCATCCAACCATTATTTTTGCTACGGGAGCATCGCTGAAGATCATTTTTTCTTTTAATAAAGAAAAAATAATTGAAGATGGACAGTTCTTTTTACTGCCCCAGCACTTTCCTTGTTTATTAATTCCGGAGAAAGAACAGGAGGTACTTCTATTGACTATTCCTAACATTACCTCTCTTTACATTCGTTTTTTCTCCACATGGCCTATCCGGGAAATTGACAATTTTAAAGATCTTTTCTTTCCGCTGACCGCAGGTAAGCCGGTCCTGCATTTAATTGACAATATTAAAGTATATATAACCGAAGGAAGAGCTACTAATTTACTGATGGGATTAAAAGCCTTTGAGTTATTTCATTTATTAAACCACTGTTATACAAGAGAATTCATATACAAATTCTTTTCTCCCATTATGACTGATGATTATTCGTTTGCTCTGTTTGTACTGACCAACCATAGCAAAGTAAAGACCGCAGAAGGGCTTGCCCGTTTATCGAACTACACTATATCCGGGTTCGAAAAACAGTTCCGGAGAGTATTTGGTGTTGCACCTTACAGATGGATGTTACAAAAAAAAATAGAAAAAGTTTACTACGAAATCTATGAGACCTCGAAGCCGATTAAAATCATTGCCGAAGAAATGGGATTCGCTAATCTATCCAATTTCGGAGACTTTTGTCGTAAACATTTTGGTCTGTCGCCTGCACTCATCAGAAAAAAAAGATTAGAATAAGGAAAAAACGTACTCGCGGGAGGATTTTTGGCACTTTAGTTTAAAATAGACAGTCTATCTTTGGCTCAAAATTGAATGATTAATTGAATCGATCTGTCACTTTGAAAGTGACGGATATTGCATTTAGAAATAAATAATATTACAGAATGCAAATATAAAACAATTTTAATCACAACTTACGAAATCCCATTTTTTTACACTGCCTTACTTACCGCTGCTGCTACTTTTTGGTTGGCGTCATCTAATACGGAGATTCCAAAAGAATCCAGATACTTATAAGTGACCGAAACGGTAGAATGCCCCAGAGCTTCACTAATCACCCCTATCGGAATATGTTCCTTTTTGGCAATGGTCGCCCACGAATGGCGTGCCATATGGGTAGTCAGGCCGGCCTGTAATCCTACTTTTTTTGCAATACCATTCAAATACAAATTCTGCCGCCGTAATCCTGAGGTATACTGTATATACTGGTTTCCGTTCTCCGGCCGGATAATATTAAACACATACGGAGAAGTAGTTGCCGTATGGGTCTTTTGAATGTACTTCCGGAGAGCAGATGTAATACGTATTTCCATATATCGACCCGTTTTCCGGCGATAATAACTCAGCATATCTCCATGGACATCTGACTTCCTCAGATGAGCCACATCTACAAAACACATACCACGCGCATGAAATGAAAACAGAAATAACGCCAGTGCATCTTTCTCGGCTTGTTGCAAAGAAGATGAATGCAGAAAGCTCTCCAATTGGCGGATATTCTCTTTCGATAACGCACGTTTACGGGTGGAAGCTACCTGGGTATAGACACCGGCAAACGGATTATCCGTCCCTCCTATAAAATACCCCCGCCGGATTCCTTTATTATAAATAGCCCTCAGGTTACGCATATAAAAAGAGATCGTATTTAACGATTTCTTTTCCGATTGCATATACCGTTCATATTGTTCCAGAAATTCTGCCGTCAATTGGGAAGGTAGAAAATCCTGCGTACCGGAAAAACCTAACAATGCCCGCAAACTGGTACGATAGGCACGAGCCGTCCGTAGCTTACCATTTTGTTCCAGCTCCTGTGATAACACATCAACCAATGCAACCAGTCCTTTTTCTCTCCGCTGAAATCGATACATCCGAATCACTTCATTGACCGTAAAGGAACCCTTCTTTACCTGTTCTGCAATAATAGTCCAAAATACCTCTTTTTCCACCGAAAGCTGTTTCCGGACTTCAGCCAGATAAACCGACCGTTCCGGATCACAGGTGGTGGTCACCAGCGAATGCTTCGCGTCATCCCATTCCTCACGGCGGACAGTAAACGGAAACGTTATATTTCCGGACCGCCGGTTGTAAATGATACGGAGGAATATTTTTCCAATCTTTCCGTTCTGACGGGAAGATGGACGATAATGAAATTCCATTGATACCATAACAAAATACAATTTA